>NZ_JAUBTN010000001.1:0-21852 GCF_036705055.1 Microcoleus sp. CZ3-B2
AAAATAGCTCGATGCCTGGTTAATTTTACTTACACAAAGCCCCCCTCGGAATATTCCGAGGGGGGCTTTGTTTTTTCGGTAGTAATAAATAGGGCTTGCTGAATAAGCCTAAAACCTTTACAGAGAAAGACTTTGACTGGTTTGAACGCTCCGCGTGTGCAAGCTTATGAGCTAAAATCTGTCCAAAGCCTAGTACAACATCACTTTCGTAATGTACCGAAAAGTTGACCCAACCCCAAACCCGCCATCCAACTTTGACTTGCCTTTTGAGGGGCAATTGTTAGAAGATAATCGTTGGGTAATCATGGCGAAACTAATTCCGTGGTCAGCATTTTTGTTGCAGAATATGATCAAAACTTTTCCGTAGATATGGGATCTCCAGCGAAATCTTTTCGGATGGCATTGGGAGCATTAATTATTAAAGAAAGGTTAGGAACCAGCGATCGCCAAACAATAGAACAAATCAGAGCCAACCCATACTTACAATACTTTATAGGCATGACCAGCTATAGCAGTCAAGCACCCTTCGACTCATCAATGTTGGTTCATTTTCGACAGAGAATAGGTGTCAACCTAGTCAATAAAATCAATGAAAAAATGGTCAAAGAGCAGACCGAAGCACCAGGCAAAGTAGTCGATAAAACAATAGGGTTTACTTAAGGCTTGGGAGGCTTTAAGATTTTAAAAATAGGAGGATTAGTTTTTATTCCAGTACATCTGTGCTTGACTTTTTTGGATTTAAACTTTGAAACAGGTTTTTTGACAACTCTTGGGTTGTTTCTCTCAACTCTTTGTGGCAAAGTTGCATCAAGTATCTCCAAATTCAGCTCCTTTAAAAAAAGGGGATTTCTTGTGGTTCTAATCGCTGAAATTTTGGGACAGCGCGACGAATAACTCGTAATGTGCCCGTGAAAGAAATACTTAATGGGGAAATTTCTGCACTATGCGCTGTTTGACAAATTAATGACCGCACAGCCCAAGGTCCTAATAATAGACCATAAATTTCTTGTACTACTTCTCTTGGTCTTTAAGAACGAATATGAGTTTTTCTTTCCCCGAGATGTACTTTGAATTCATCAATTGTATTTTCGACTTCCCATCGTTGATGATATTCGGCAGCCAATAACTTTGCCGGAAATTTTTGAGAGTCTAATAAACTTCTAATTAAACGATATCTAATTTCTGCTGTTGGAGCGTTTAAGTTTTAAATCGTGTACTCGATTACTCTGATTTGGATGGGTTTAGATCCTTTTTTTCGCTGATTGGCCTGGGGGATTAATAAAACTTAAGTAAGAACCATCTTCTAGTTGTGTTTCCTTGAGGAATTTAACATTTGACGGAATTCGTCCTAAGTAGTCACAACCCTTGCTGAGTGTGGCTGACACCATCGCATATGAATGTAAACCTCTATCCCACATTAACAACATTTCTTTAGTAACTGAGCTCCATAACCTTAATGCTCTGACTCTTTCTCCATCTTGTATGGGCAGATTAAAGCATCAAATATTAAGTGTGTTCCTGCTTCTACTAAAATAACTAATCTAGCGAAAGGGAAAAGCAGCTCTTGTACCTGGACGGCTACCTGGACGCCCAAAAACTCTAGCATTTTCATGACCCAGAAGGGATATCACTCGCAGGTTCCATCTATTGCTACAACTCTCAATCCATTCAGAAAAGCTCCCACTGTTTCAGTTGTAGCCATTGGTCGTACTAACTGATGAAATAACTGGCTCATTACAACAGGCCCTAATCTTTTTCGGGCTTTAGTAATAGCTGCCTTGCAGGGAGTTTTCCAGAATTTACCAGTTTTCAACCAGACTTCATTAAGTCCATCAATCAGATTTTTTAGTACGTCCCGCATTGAGTCTTTTGACCATAAGCTCATTGCTACGATCAAAGATACTACTAGTACAGCTCGGCGTAAATACACAGACTATTAAACAGCCAAGACTTTACCCTTGTATGTCCACTTAAAAGGTTTGGCCATTGTTTGATTAAAGTAGTTAATAAAATTGAGGATGCGATTTTTCCGATCGTACTCACTGGTGAAACTTGCTCTTTTAAGTAATTTCCGCACCAAAAGGCTGAACCAAATCTCTATTTGATTAAGCCACGAAGAATGTTTTGGTGTGTAATGGAAAACAATTTGATGTGTTGGGTCACTTAAAAAAACTGCGCGAGATTTCATAGATTGAAGTATGCCACTTTTTCCCTTAATACCGAGGTCGATATCTAAGCCTTCTTTTTCGGCGACCAAACGCACCAGTGATTCAGATTGGTGAGTATTCAGACAATCCATAATTAGATGCCATTTTTTGGCATCAGAGTCAGTTTCAATGATGTGACGAATGTTGAGTAAAAAATCGGCTTCTGTTCTCGAATTTCCGCAAGTTGGCTCGATAATTTTACCCGTAGCAATATTTAAATTGGCTATCAATGTCTGCGTGCCATGACGAATATATTCAAAATCTCTTCTTGCAACTTGTCCTGGTCGCATTGGTAAGTCTTTCTCGATACGTTCAATAGCTTGAATCCCTGTCATTTCATCAACCGATCTGGTGTCTTCTCCATTTTGACTGCGTTCAATCGCAGTCAGATATAAACCTGTAATATTTTTAACTTTTGCATCAAATTCTTCATCCACAGGGGGGGGTTAACCAGTAGCGCGAGGCCTGTGGTTTAAGTTCGGCTTCTTCTAATAATCTGCCAACATGTCGGACTGATATACTTTCAATAATGCCTTGTTTCATGATTTCCTCCGCCAGTTCTCGCTTCCGTCCAATGACTTATTGACCGTCCATAATCCGACGGTGAGGAACAGGCGAGTGCAAATAACTCGGTTACTTGTTCCATGCTAAATTTTGCTGGTGCGCCAACAGGTTCTCGATATTGTAATCTTTGCAAAATCGATAAGTCTTTTCCCTCGCTCTCCAACCATCGGTTTCGCCCCTTCACGAGCCATCTGCCGATTAATCTCTAAACTTCGGGCTATTTCACGATGGTTTTGACCATCAGATGCCATGAGAATGATTTTGGCTCGTAGCACGATCTGTTGTGGCGTGTTGTGTCTCTTGAGCAACTGGTGAAGTTGATGACGCTCGCCATCGCTTAAATTTAATATTTTAGGCATTAATAAGGCCATATCTGACTCCTTTATCACCTACCGAAACTGGTCTAAACTAACTATGTTATTCTACCACAAATATAGTCTGTCTACTTACGCCGAGCTGTACTAGTTGTGATGGTAGCGCACGATGCCGTTTTTCTCTTGCTTTTGTTTTCAGGATAGCCGCTTCTATTTCTGTTGATGGAATTGCTATCTCTATTGCTTTGAATATCTCGCTACTTTTGAGCTTGGGAGATTCTAATAATAATTTTTTGTACGGCACTATACTTGTTTTACTTTTTGTACCTCATACCTAGTGTACCACTTGTCCTGCCTTAAGTAAACCCTATTGGATTCTAAGCTATATTTATACCAATTCACTATGAAGTTGCACTTAATATAGCTTCAAGGATATAGTCCCAACCACAGAGAGATAAAACTTCTTCATTAGTGAGAAATTTGATAATTCTATTTACCTGTTCTTTGAGTTGATCTAAACTCGAATAATTTTCCCACTTGAGGTCTTTTTTTGTATGTTCCTACAATCTTTCAATCGGATTCAATTCAGGACTATAGGCAGGTAAATATATTGGCATTACATGGTCATGCCAGTCTAATAAGAGAGCTTTATGAAAGCTACCATTATCCATGATAATTAGATTGAAATAGTCTTAGTATTTTTGGGTAACTCCATTTAAAAACTCTTGAAAACTGTTGTGATTTAGCTGAGAAAATTCTTGATAATATTGTTCACCTGTTGCTGGCTCTACAACTCCATAAACATAGAAGTTTCCTCGTTTCCATTGCTTTTTGCCAATGGGTTTTACCCCCCTTTAATATAATCATTCTTCCCTGCATAGTAATCAATCCAAATCTACTCTCGTCCTGACACCATATCCTTACAGGCTTGGAGTTTCCGAAATATTTAATCATTACTTTGATGAGTTCACATAGTTTTTTTTTTGAAGCTTGCCTGCACCTCTTCGTTCGCTTTGTTACTTTGGGGTCTTGGGACTTTCAGGTCAGCTTTCAATTTATAATGAACTAAGTCATGTACCACTTTATAGCTCACTTTAATTCCGCATTCTTTTTCTAGCCATAGCTGTAATTTGCCATAACTTGTTTCTCCCTGTGTTGCAGTTTTTTGATTAATTTTTCTCTGACTTCCGGTGGTACATGTGGAGTCTTACCGGGAGCTTTTTTAACTGTGAGTAATGAGGTAATTCCACCTTGTTTGTAAGCTCTTAACCAACGATATATTGTTGAAGAGTCTCGCTTCAGCATCGTGGCTAATTCTTCTCTTGTTTTGATTTTTTTTGTGGCAATCCAGTATAATAACAGTAATTTTTCCTTACTTACTGCGGTTATAGCCCGTTCGAGTCGATGCTCTAGTTCCTCAACCGTTTCCTGGATTTCTACCTTAAATTTGTTGGCCATATTGGATCTCCTCTACTTTTAGCATAAATTTAGTGTACCTTCATAGTGAATTGGTATTAGCCCAAATGTAAACGTATTTTTTTATGTAGTATCCGGGATATTTGGGAACCACTCAATTTAATTCCTGTGACTTTTTCTAAATATATTGCTAATCTGGCTGCCGTCCATCTCCCAAATTCATATCCATATTCTTCCGGAGCTTTATCGATTGTATCTATCAATATTTTTTCCTACTCTGAAGTGACTTTCCGAAAATTTTCTGGGCTTTTTTTATCTAAAAAACTATCCAAATTATCCGGAGCGCCAAAAACTGACCAATAAGCCACTGTTGTGTAAGCAATTTCCATAAATTCAATAATTTCTCGATAAGTTTTTCTGTCCTTTATTAGCAATAAAATTAGAACTTTTTCCCTCATGTAATTATCATCAGACTCTTTTAGTATTTTAATGAGTCTCTGTTTTTGATTTGAGATAGATGGTTTTGAGCTGGCATATATTACCACTAATTATCGCTTAATTTATATTATACGGTATAGCTGCGTATCAGCTTATTAAATATTTCTATATAGTTTGTCTCGCCAGTATCCTTGGATACTGCTCTATGTCTTTTTTTAGGTAGGAAAAACGATTCCATAAGCATTCCAAAAGTCTGTATAACTGACAGCACATTGACGATACACTGCCGGCATTGAATTCCAAAGTCCTCGATCACCATCTTCATCTCTTTTGCCAATATCTACTCCTACAATTTCTTTAGATAAGACATCAATTGCTAACCAAATCCATTGCTTATTACCCTTATTACCTACAAATGACCACATTTCATCACATTGAATTGTTAGCTGACCGCTTTTTTTTGACTTCACTTCTACTTCAGAAGTGTTGAATGATAGGAAAAGATTGCCAAAATTGGCAGAGCAATGTATAATTGCAGAGTTATAAATTATTAATAATTAACTAAAATGCTATTTTCGTTCCTTCCCCAAAATTGTTAAACGGTATCTCGCCCATTTACCCAAAGATGATTATCCTGTTTTAGATAGCTTCACATTTGTTTCCTGCTGGCTAGGGTTTAGTTTTGACCAAAGTCTCGATACTATGCGTTCGCTATTTTTCCGTTTAAACAACCGAGATATCTCCCTAGATATATCAACGTTTTCAAAGGCTAGTAAACATAGAGATACTGGTATTTTTGTAAAAATCTTTGAAAGATTGCAAGCGGATGTAAAACCTCAATTAATTGAGCGAGATAGGATGAGTTTATTCGCATTAGATTCAACAATAGTCACCTTAACGAGTAAATTACTATGGCAACAGGAATATCATCAAGTAAAATTATTTGCTGGAACGGACAATGAACGGGGAACGATTTATGGAGTACACATTCATTTTGGCCTAGGTCATGACAGTCAGTAGGTCGATGAAACCATAGCAGCCACACCTCAAAATGGAGTTGCCATAATGGATAGAGGTTTTTCTAGTTCTGAACGCGTTCAAGCATTTCTCGAAAAAGAAAATCAATATTTTGTACTACGAATAAAGAACAATTCTACTATCAATATTAAGGAGGATGGAACTTGTAAAGTGTGGGGCGGTCAACGAAAATTCCAAGTAAGATTAGTGACTTTTTCGTATTTAGAAATACGGAGTGAATTTAGGTTTGTGACTAATTTGCCTGAATCAGGAGAATTAGCATATACTAAGGTCGAAATTGGGAAAATTTATCGAAGACGATGGCAGATTGAATTGCTGGGAAAATTCTGAAAATTTCATTTAAAATTGGCTCATCTAATTACTAAAAATACTAAGGTAATTAAGATACAAATCTATGCATGTTTAATTTGTTATTTGTTGCTTCAGTTGGTTGAATTTCCCGATTTTATTGGGAATAAACTGTTAGATAAGTTACGATATTTACAGGCTTTTATGTGTGAAAAACTCAGCTATATTCACGGGTTTAAGGAAATTGTTTTCAATTGCTGAAATCAGCAGTTTATAGGATTCGTATGTCTATTTTCAGAATCCTATCAATAAGCGTTCAACACTTCTGCTTCTACTTGTCTCTTGACGGCTCCCAACTTTTTGTTAACATAGTATTGTAGCCACCTTTGTGAAACCCCCGTCGTCCTACAAATTCCAGCCAGAGATATCCTTTATAATAAAAGTCTATCTATCAGCTTTCTGGTTTCTTCTGAAATCGGCTGATGTCTCGGAGAAATAACAAATTGTCTGGCACAATCTCGACATTTAAAACTTTATTTGCCATTGTGAGTACGACCATTTTTCACAATATACTGAGAGTTGCACCGGGACATTTCATAAGCTAAAAGTTAAGGCTGATTGAATAAATAAATTATAACAGGTAATCCTGACTATGCATGACTACCTTGATAGCTTCTTGTTTTCTTTCGGCTAAGCCTATTAATTTATGTGTTTCTAAATCTACTAATACAACTCTAAATTTTCCTTGCCCTTTTACTAAACTAATTTCATCTATGCCGAATTTTTGTAAGTTTTTTACATCAACAGGTGATATTTTATTCGTTACATTTTTTGCCATTGACTAAACTTATTATTCTGTTAACTTATTGTTTTTAGCCACGTTATTAATGTCACTATGAACAATTTATTTAGTAATACTTTGTGCATATCTATTCGCGAAACTTTTCTTTTTGTTTGACAAAATCTAAGCTTTCATTAAAAGGTTTATTAGAATTTTTACATTTGAATATTCGTCGATTTACTCTCAGCATTACTTCTTTATTACCTATCGGCAAATCTCTAATTAAATACCTATAATTTTGATGTAAATGATGGCTATATTGATTGCATAGAGGGCAGTTTGATGTTTTTTGTTTTGATTTTACCCTGACGGGGCGACAGGTCGCCTTAAGAGCAGACAGGGAGGGCACTCTAGACAAATAGCATGAAAAAATATCGGGTAAGAAAGCTTCTTACCCAAAAAACAATTAAATGATACCAGAATCATATCATGCTCATTGGTCAGAAAAACTCACACGCTCTAATTACTTGTTGACAATTTTATTGATTCAAGTAGTGCAATCGATTAAAGAAGTCACAGTAGAAAACATAGCGACCCAACTAGCGATTCCCATTAAATATGAAAGTGGAATAAAAAAGATTAAGAGTTTTTTATCGAAGGATGAATGGACTCGCTTATAATATTTGGTTGTCACTGGTTATTGATTGGATTAAAGGTAGTGTTAAACATAATAAGGTTGTATATTTAGCAATAGACGAAACCAAAGGGCAATCAAATAATATTTTGATGGTCAGCATGATTTGGTTCTCTTAGAGCTATTCCTATTTATGGGAAAATGCTTGACAAACAAGGGAACAGCACATTGGAAAATCAACAATTCGTATTGACGCCAGTATTCGATGCCTGATCAGATTATAAATTGATCGTGTTAGGAGATCGTGAATTTTGTAGTGTTACCCTCGGAAATTGGCTAATGGAGAAGAAAGTAGATTTATGTTTACGACTAAAAAAGAATGTTTGTATCAAGATTGAAGAGGAGTTATGGTCTGAACTAAAAATGCTAGGATTAGAGCCAGGAAATAGCTTTTTCAATCAAGAAGTAACAATCAGAAAAACTGCACCCATTACGGGGTTTAATCTAGCAGGTAAGTGGCTGGGTAAATATCGAAATATTACTACATTCATAACCTTGGTATATTCTGACAAGCTTGGCAGATATATAGCCTTTCTCTAAAAGGTGAGGTGCCAGTTTTGCCATGAAAAGCTTGACAATGTAAGGGTTACAGCATACCTCAGCCTACCTCATATGAGAGCTTGAAAGGCTATACAAGCCGCAGTTGATGCTTATGCAAAAAGATTGGGAATTGAAGAGATGTTCAGAGACTTTAAGGGTGGAGGAGATAATTTGGCCAAGACTAATTTAACGGGCGACCGATGGAGTAATTTATTAATTTTGCTATCACTAGCATACTTGAAGAGTATAATTCAAGGGATAAGTATTCAATCAAAGCAAGTTCAAGAATATCTAAGCATAAAAACAGAAATTCACAGAAAATATGCTCGGCATAGCACTTTTTATATAGGGCTATGGGGTGAATCATGGGTTGATTCAATATCTAGTAATTGGCTGGTTGTTGTTGAATTAATGTCTTTGTCTCCACATAAACTACCTAATTATCAACAAGGGTTAAGAGCTATGAGACTGATCCTGTCAGCGTTATAGGCGACTTGTAGCCCGACAGGATTTTACCATTAAAATCAATGTAGTTCCTATTTGCTTGTAGTCTTCTACTATGACACCGGGTAAATCTAGAATATTTGTCATTAATTTGTTCATGATTTATTTTGTGGACACAATTTTTATCAACACTTAATTAATATTTAAGCACAACAAGTACAGAGGAGCCAATACTTTGCGCTAACGTGTTTGTCGGATCGCAAGAAAAACTATTTCATTTTCTAAAAAGTTAGAAAACCCTATTGGTGCTATTTGGTATTTTATCCATCATTACAACTATGTTTTGAGCCAATAAGTATCTACTCACTACATATTTATTACTACCCAAAAATTAAGGCTATTTGCCGAATGTCTGGATGCTTATGCTCCTTTAATACTTGTTGAAGAGTTTCCCTTGTCTCGGAGCTCAAGAAGTTTTTAAGAGGCATTGACTTTTGCCAACTGTGGTTATACTGTATTATACAATATGCGTTTTAAATGCACAACAGTTTACAGTACTGTCGCCAATATTATTGTAATGCCAGTAGTACCCGATGTTCTAAGCTCAGTTTAGGCAGACGACCTGGTTTCCGTTTCTTAAGTTGCTGTTGTTATTGAACAGACATCATTTCTGCAAAAGTTGTAGATCCAACGCCACACAATCTGTTGAATGCTTATGGCTTTAAGCTTTGTACTTGTTCGTAAGTCATCATTTTTTGCTCTCAATCACCTTACTATTTCGCTAATTGAGGGCTTTTGCAATAAGTCTAAAGAAATTGCTCCCAATGCAAAGTTGCAAGGCGTTGCTGCCGATTTGCGAACTGCAAGCGGAGTAGGCGAATTATTCGATCGACTTCCAGAGGTAGACATTTTGGTCAATAATCTGGGAATTTATGGATCGAAAGCATTTGAGGGGATTGATGATGATGTATGGATAAATTTTCTGCAAATCAACGTCATCAGCGGAGTGGGACTTTCTAGAAAGTATTTGCGATTAATGCTGATTAAGAATTGGGGATCGATTATTTTCATTTCCAGCGAATCTGCAGTCAAGATTCCAGTAGAAATGATTCACTACGGAAGCTAGGGATTGTTATTCTGCCGGGGCCGAAGCCGATCTGGTACAATTTGAAGGGTTTTGCATCCAGGGTATTTCAGAAGTCTGCATCAAGTCGAGGCGAGATTTGAAAATTTCAATGCACGCGATCGCATCAAGGCTATCTGTTGACTTCGATAAGTTACTGGTGGCGGGTGAACAGGAACATTTCACCAATAAACTCAATCAACCATTTTGCTACAGACACAGTACAGCAATCCGGTGCAGCACATCCCCCAGCCAAAGCGTTCCCTGGTGAAGAGTTTCGCCATTAGATTAAATTTACCCGCACAATTGCCATCCCTGGCTCGATCGCCAAAGATAAAATTTTTCCGGGAAAAACTTGCTATTTAATGAATAAAACTTTAAAATCCAGCAATGTAAATCAAAATCTCAACAAGCAGCCCCTGCAAGCACAAACCCGAAATGAGTGGAAAGTGCCAAAAAGCTGGAAAAATTACCTTTTTTAACTCTTTCAACAGCAAAGCACAGACAGAAAAACCCAGGGATCGACGCTCTGCATCTTGGAACGAATGCTTTGCTCGCAATACTACAAATGTATCAAATAATTGTCTGCCCAAACTCAGCCGCAACTGATGCCTAGCCCAAACGCCTGCTGCGTAAGGTTTCAGTTACTAATGAGGCTGATTTTATTGTCATTAACTACTTGAGGATTCGATCGCATGGTTTCGATTTCTACAACTCAGTCGGACGCGAGCCCGGTGTCTGCGCCAGGGGTAACGCCCCCAACCCAAAGCAGCACGGCGACAGCAACAGGAGTGTGCGTGACGGTTCACGGTCACTTTTACCAACCGCCCCGAGAAAACCCTTACCTGGATGCGATCGAACGCCAAGCCAGCGCCGAACCCTCCCACGACTGGAACGAACGCATCGATCGCGAGTGCTACCGCCCCAACGCCTTTGCGCGCATACTCAACGACCGAGGAGAAGTCGCCGGGATAGTCAACAACTACGAATATCTCAGCTTCAACATCGGCCCGACGTTGATGAGTTGGCTGGAACGCTACGATCCGGAAGTTTACCAGCGGATTCTGGAAGCCGATCGCAAAAGCTGTCAGCGCCTGTCCGGTCACGGTAACGCGATCGCCCAAGTGTACAATCACATCATCATGCCACTGGCGAACGAGCGAGACAAATATACCCAAATTCGCTGGGGAATCGCAGATTTTCGATCCAGATTCGATCGCGATCCCGAAGGAATGTGGCTCGCCGAAACCGCCGTAGACTACGCCACCCTCGAAGTTTTAGTGGCCCAAGGCATCCGCTTCATTGTCTTAGCCCCCTCCCAAGCCGAACGCTGCCGCCCGCTAATCGGACCAAACCAAGCAGCAGGGGCAGAAACTGATGGCGAATGGCACGAAGTAGGCGGCGGTCAAATCGATCCGACTCGCCCCTACCGCTGCTATTTAAAGCCGGAAATACGGTTGATGGCTGACCTCCAACTTTCGCCGCTGAGCTCTCACTCCTTGGGCCGCAGAGACGGCCAGCCTTCGGCAGCCCCAACTGCTAATACTCCCTACATTGATATCTTTTTCTACGACGGCCCGATCTCGCGGGATATGGGCTTCAATGACGTTCTCAGCAGCAGCAACCACTTGGCGGGGCGCTTGGGTCAAGCAGTGCGGGGAGACCACCGACCGGCCCAATTAATCTCCGTGGCGACGGACGGCGAAACTTTCGGCCACCACAAAAACAGTACCGAAAAATGCCTCGCCTACGCCTTCACAGAAGAGTTTCCCCGCCGCGGCTGGACGGTGACGAATTTTGCTCATTATTTAAGTCAAAATCCGAGCGATTGGGAAGTGGAACTCAAACCGGTGACGGCCTGGAGTTGCTCTCACGGGGTCGATCGCTGGCAAGATGATTGTGGCTGCGGTGGCGGCGGTGGGTGGCATCTCCTGTGGCGCCGTCCTTTGCGAGATACTTTGAATTGGCTGCGCGATCGACTAATTCCGATTTACGAAGAAGCGGGACGCAAGCTGTTGCGCGATCCCTGGCAGGCCAGAGATGAATATATTGATGTGATTCGCGATCGATCGCCGGCGAATGTTGATAGTTTCCTCGAACGCCATCAAGTTCGCCCCCTTGACGCAGCCGAACAGGTAGACGCCCTGCGGTTGCTGGAAATGCAGCGCCACACTTTGTTAATGTTTACTAGCTGCGGCTGGTTTTTTGAAGAAGTCTCTCGCCCCGAAGGCGTGCAAATTTTGCGCTACGCGGCCCGGGCGCTGGAATTGGCGGGGGAAGTTACGGGCGTACAGCTAGAAAAGGATTTTATCGATCGGCTGGCCCTGATTCCTAGCAACGTTGACTGTTTCAAAACAGGGGCGGAAGTTTACCGCCAACAGGTAACAACTGCCCAAATTAGTCTCAGACAAGTAGCCGCCCACTACGCCATTAGTTCTCTGTTTGCCAAATATCCCCGCCAACAGCGAGTTTACTGCTATCAGGCCCAGCAGCAAGATTTCCAAATTCAGCGCATGGGTTCGATGACTCTGGCTGTGGGTCAATTGCAGTTAACCTCGGAAATTACCCGAGAAACAGAGGTTTTTGTATTTGCTGCGTTCCACCTCGGCGGCTGGGACTTCCACTGCTGCATTCAGCCTTTTGGCAGCCGCCGGTCTTACACGATGCTGAAAGACCGGTTGTTTGAAGTTCTGCAAGAAGCTTCGGCGGCCCACGCGATTCTGGAAATGGTGCGGTTGTTTGGCGATCAGTCGTTTAGCTTGCGGGATTTGTTCGCTGAGGAACGACACCGCATCGTGCAGTTGCTGAGTCAGGAAAATTTGACTCGCTTGGATCAGCTTTACACTCAGGTTTACCGGGAAAATTACGGGGTGATGATGGCTTTCCACCGCGACGAGTTGCCGGTGCCGGTAGAGTTGCAGGTTGCTGCTGAGGTGGCTTTGGGACACCGCTGTTTGACGGCGGCGAAGGCTTTGGAACTGGAAAGCGAGGATGCGGAGTCGCTGTTGGCGGAAATTGAGGCGATCGCCACTGAAGCCGGCCACCTCCGCTGTCGGTTGAAGGTTCCCGAAGTTAAGGAAATTTTGGAAAAGCTGATTTGGCGCACTCTTGACGCGCTGCTGCAAGCAGGATCGGCTGTGGATGAACGATCGCCTGTCAAGTTGGAAGCTGATATCCTCGACATTGAGCGTTTGATTGCTGTGGGCGATCGGCTGAGTCTGGGTTTGTGTTTGGACAAATCGCAAGAACTGTATTTCGATTCTCTCTACAGTCAAATAGTGCCTCTGTGTTTGGGCTGCCTGCAACGGCGAGCTGCGGCACAGGAGGAAAATAAGGTGGATGTCGTTGCCTTGGGTATCGCCCGTTCTGACGGCGGCTGGGAGCTGTCTTCGATCCGGCAGTTGCTGGAGTTGGGTCAAACTCTGGCCGTTGATGTTGAGTGTTGGTTGAACCAATTAATACCATTTTAGATTTGAGATTGGGGCATTGCAGATTGAAGAATTGGCAACGATCCCCGCCAACAATGGTATTAAATGCCGATCGGGCGACAGGGCTTTAATCCAGAGTCGATCGGCACTGAAGCCGTCCTCGGTTCGCGACTGGCGATCGAAGTACCCACAGACAACCGCTAACTTTATTTAAGTTTTCGCTCTAGTTGTGTGGGAAGATAAAAAGACTGTACCCAAACCGTACAGGTGTTCTGCACTTGCACGGTTTGTAGAGTTTTGTAGAGAGAACACTAATTTTAAATCTATGAAAGTTGGCGATCGCGTTTGCGTTAAAAACTCTGTTGTTGTCTACCACCACCCTCAAAATCGCAGTCAACCATTTGAGATTAAGGGTATGGAAGGAGAAGTCGTGGCGATCGTTCACGAATGGCACGGCAGACCAGTCAGTGCCAATTGGCCTGTTTTAGTTCAGTTTGACAAAAAATTTCGAGCTCACTTCAAAGAAGATGAAGTCGAATTGATATCTTCGGAAGTCTAGCACTCTCAAAAACAGCGCCGGAGCCCAAAGGCAATCTCATACCATTTTAGATTTTAGATTTTAAATTTTAGATTGGGAATGACTGATGAGATCAGGGTTTGGAGATTTTCTAAAGCTGCATTGCTGTTGGCAACTAATATCCAATCCGATGATATAACCATAAGAGAATTTGTAGTGAAGACTTCTGTTGTTTCTCTGGCTTTTAGTCAGTCGGCAGGACTAAAGTCCTTACTGCAAACCCTCTTTTTTGTTGCATTCTTAATTTTGCGATCGTCGGCGACAGAACCAACCGAAAATGTTAAAATCTCCCTGCATTTTCTGGAATTCCTGCTGATGCTGCTTGGCTGTAGCGTAGTACCACTGACAGTGACGTTCGAGTTCTTCGCGGTACTTAATTTCGGCGTAAAACTCGCGAACAATTTGCTTCTGTTGGAAAATTTCGGCTGCTGGGGTCGATTCTGGGACAACGTTTTGCAACTCGTGGGGCAACATGATTGTTTGGGGGCGACTGTGGCAAATATTGGCTGTAATGACTTTAAGCTAACACAATAAATCAGAGAATTGTGAGATTTTAGATTTTATACCAATTATTCAAACTCATCTAATAGTCCCAAACAATCTTAAAATTATCTGCGTTGCATCTGTGTTGCATCTGTGTTGCATCTCCCTCAATCGGCGGTTTTTCTATCAATTAAATTATCAATTGCATTAGTTTAAATTATTCAAGCTAAAATCAAAAATTTCAGATCTAATATCAAATCCTCTCTTCATCCGAATGATTCAGATATATATTCTCGGACTCTGTGTACTCTGTGTTCTAGCGCCGGTTAAATCACCTGACGATGCAAGCGGAAACGATATAAAATTCTGTTAAAGCCATCCGCGCAGGCGATAAACAATTAAGCCGATGTATTCTTTCAAAGCTTTATTAGACTGATTTAGATAATAGGTATCTGGCAATAAATCCAGTGCGACTGCTTGCCAGCTATTTTGAGATTCTGCGATATTCTGCTGCGTTATCTGAAAGTCTGTTGGTGCTGCAATTACTTTTATTCCCAGACGCTGAAAAATTAAGAGCGATCGAGTCATGTGCATCGCCGATGTCACTAGCAAAACCGACCCTTTTATGCCTTTATTATCTAAGATTTGCCGCACATTGACGGCATTTTGATAAGTATTGTGCGAATCGGGATCTTGCAGAATTGCTGATGCTGGTACGCCCATTGTTTGAGCAATTTCTGCCATGTCTGCCGATTCTGGAGAACCCCCGCCTTTCCAATCTACTCTACCGCCGCTGAGCACTAACAGGGGAGCTTTGCCTTGACGGTAAAGTCGGGAAGCGTAAATAATACGATCGCCCGCTTCCCCCAATTCTACCCAAGGGCGGGGAGGTAAAGCTGCTTTGACACCGCCGCCCAAGACGATTATCGCGGATGCTTGGGGGAGTTCGGCGGTGGGTAAATTTTGCCATTCGAGCGATCGAACTAAGGATTTTGAAACCCAACCGCTACTTCCGAGCAGTAAAATAATTAGTGCCCCAGCCATTAGCGGTGCTGCCCATTTGGGACGCTTCCAAAGCGCGATTAAAGCCGCCATCATCAACAAGCAACTCAACCCCAAAGGATAAATAAACAGCGGCAGCAACTTAGACAAAAATACAAACATTCAACAAATAATTAAAAGCCCTTCATAGTCTGTCTTTGGATCGAGCGTGAAAAATGTTAATTCATACTCAACTTTAGCAACGCCGAATTTTGAACGCTTTAACTTAAATCTCAAAACTCAATACTAAAAACTTTTTTATGTGCTAGCGGCGATCTTCTGTTTTCGACAGCCAATCAAACAGTGAAGTAGCTTCGCGCCGGGAGCTTTTGATATATCTATTGCCGCCCGTTTCCACTACTTCTTTATTGAGTATAGCGTCCGAGGTTTTATCCTTAGAACCTGTATTGGGGTTGAGTAGTAATTCGTTGTGCCACCAAGCGACTGTTAAACCTGCTGCTACCCCGCCGAGGACACCAAGGCCGAGA
Source organism: Microcoleus sp. CZ3-B2 (assembly GCF_036705055.1). Lineage (NCBI taxonomy): Bacteria > Bacillati > Cyanobacteriota > Cyanophyceae > Oscillatoriales > Microcoleaceae > Microcoleus > Microcoleus sp. CZ3-B2. The sequence continues at coordinate 15,865 of NZ_JAUBTN010000001.1, forward strand.
CTCACCGGCAGGGTACATCCGACTAAGCGAAACCCAACGGTAAATAACACAAACCATATCAGCGCGGGGCTAAACCCCTTGGAGTCTCCGGTAAATTTTGGCATGAGCTGCAAGTTGTGTTTGTAATAGTACAGAAAGATATTGACAATATTAGCAGATAGGTAGGATTGGTAAGGGCGATCGCGCTGCAACTACTCCCCACAAATCAAGTTTAATTGTACCTCTAAGTCTTGCGCGGTATCTATAATATTTACAGAAATTTGCTCAAATTCTGTAAAAGCTTCTGCTTCTGCTTGCTGCGAGCTCAATAGTTCTGCTGTCGCGTCTGCAATATCGCCCCGGCGCTGTTGCAGCCGTTCTCGCAATACAGCAATTGGTGCGGTGCAGTAAATGATTTGCCAGGACAAGCCGTGGGATTGAGACAGATTAATCGCATCGGTTCTCAATTTTTGGCGATGGAACTTAGCATCTAAAATCACATTCCAACCTCGTTCGGCCAGAATTATCCCCAACTCTAACAATCTACCATAAGTCTGCGCCGTCATTTCATCCGAATACAAATCTTGCCCGCCGCGTTCATTTAAAGAAATTCCGCCTAAATGTTTGCGAACAGCATCGGAACGAATCTGAATTGCACCTGTGCGGCGAGCCAAATATCGAGCCACCGTACTCTTCCCAGAACCCGACAAACCAGACATCAAAGTTAACTTTCCCCGACGCGGTTTTGTGTATTCCCAAGCTAATTTATAGTAATGAGCGGCTGTCTGTAAAATCTGTGCTTTTTCATCAGTTGAAACCGAGGCATCGTCCAACATTAACGAAGTTACTTTTGCTCTAACATAAGCTTGACGGCTCAAATACAGCGGCAGAACTTGCAGTCCTTCCCAATCGCCAGTTTGTTCGATGTAAGTATTGAGAAAAACATTGCCTAAATCTCTGCGCCCCCGCGATTCCAAATCCATGACTGTAAAAGCAATATCGTACATAACATCAACAAAGCGAAAAGGCTCGTTAAATTCAATGCAGTCGAATAGCAATATTTTATCTTGCCACAATGTTATATTCCGCAAGTGCAAATCTCCGTGACACTCGCGAATTTTATTGTTGGCAATTCGGCGCTCGAATAATTCTGGATTTTTCGCAAAAAACGCATCAGTATAATCTTTAGTCTCTTGATATTGAGTCTGAGTCTGCGGCCCGCCGATATATTTTTGGGAAATCAGATAGTTGTTATCTATTGCTGTGCGAATCTGACTGACTTCGCCAAATGTGCGAATGTAGCTATTAGTAATTGCCGTGCTGTGAAACTTGGCAACTTCCCGCCCTAACTCTGCCATAAGTTGTTCGGTTAACTGTCCGCGCTCCAACAAACTGAGAAACAGCGAATCTTGAGGAAATTCCCGCATTTTCAGCGCGTATTCTACAGCCACTTCTGCCGGAGTTATCTCCGCTGAATCGCTCATAAATTCAAACAAATCGCCCCTTTGAACAATTGACAAAACTTCGAGATAAATTTCCGGTGCTGTGCGCCGGTTCATCAGCAATTCTTGGGTGCAAAAATGCTGCCTTTTCTCTAAAGTGGAATAGTCCATAAAGCCAAAGTTGACTGGCTTTTTGATTTTGTAAGTATAATCTCCGGTTAGCAAAACAAAGGAAGCATGAGTCTGAATTAGCTGCACCGGTTCTGTGACACTGTGCGGGTAAAACCCCGGCTGCAACATTTGCTGAATCAGAGGTGGGAGGTAAGACATATCGATTTTAAATTTTAGATTTTAGATTGTGGATTTTAGATCTTAGATTTTAGATTGTGGATTAGAAATTTGTGATTTGTGGATTGTGGGTTTAATTTTTTGGATTTATGATTTTTAATTTTGAATTTTGGATGTTGAATTTTATCCGATTTATTATAGAGTTGATAGTTAGTGTAAACCAAAAAGTAACAATGACAGAAAATAATCAAAATTCCGGTTCTGTGGATGTGTTTGGCGTGGGCAATGCCCTTGTAGACATCTTAGCATTGGTGGAAGATGAATTTGTACTCGATCGCGGGCTGAATCGCGGCGGGATGACGCTGATGGATTCGGCAACGCAGGGGGGGATTTTGCACGATTTGGAGCATACTTCGCTACAAATGCGATCGGGGGGTTCTGCGGCAAATACGATGATTGGTTTGGCTCAGAGCGGCGGTAAAGGCTATTATTCTGGGAAGGTTGCTAAGGATACTAACGGCGAATTTTACCGGCAAGATTTGCTGGAGGCGGGGATTGATTTTAATGTGCATCCTGCTGCTGAGTCGAGCGGGCCTACGGGTACTTGTGTCGTGTTGACTACGCCGGATGCGGAACGCACTCTGTGTACGAATTTGGGGGTTTCTACTACTCTGGCGGCGACTGATATTGATGTCGATCGCCTGTCTCACTGCAAGTACAGTTATGTTGAGGGCTATCTTTGGGATGCTCCAGAACCGAGAAAGGCTAGTATTGAGACGATGGAACAGTCTAAGCGTCTGGGCGTGAAGGTGGCTTTTACTTTTTCGGATGGCTTTTTGGTCGATCGCTTTGCTGATGATTTTCACAAGGTGGTTTCGGAATATTGCGATGTAATTTTTTGCAATGCTGATGAAGTTCGGAGCTTTTTTAAGGAGGAATCTTTAGAAGAATGCGCCCGGAAAATGAGCCAGATTTCGGATTTGGCTTTTATCACGAATGGGGATAAGGGCTGCATGGTGGTGGAAAATAAACAGATTGTGGATGTGGCTGGATTTCCCGTAAAGGCGATCGATACTGTGGGTGCTGGTGATGCTTTTGCCGGCGGTGTTTTGTTTGGACTTACTAATGGTTTAAGTTCTGCAAAAGCGGCTCGTTGGGGCAATTATTTGGCTTCTATGGTGGTGCAGATTCATGGCCCTCGTCTTGAAGGTTCTCAGGCTCATCTTTTGAGTGAAGTGATTTCTGGTTAGGAATTGAAATGGGCGATCGCACTTTTTGACGAAAGGGCGATCGCACTTTTTGTCGTTAAGGGCGATCGTTCTTTTTAGCAACCGCAGAGGTCGGCAGATGAACGGGGATGAACGCAGATGTTAGAAGATTATGCTAAAATCAATCAAAATTTAACTAATCGTACCTCCTATGGTAACAACCACATTGACTCCTCCTCAGCAAAGTAGCGAGGAAAAATTAATTACTTTGACAGGCATTAAATGGCAAACATTTAAAGCGATAATGTCTGATGTCGGCGACGGTAGAGCGTGGAGAATTGCTTATGCTGAAGGAGTTTTAGAAATCAGAATGCCATTACCTAAACATGAAAGACCTAAAGTCATGCTCGAACTATTTATTGGAGCTTTAGCAGATGAATTAGAAATTGAAGCTATGAGCCTCGGTGCGTTGACTCTGGAACGGGAAGATTTAGCTCGTGCTATTGAACCGGATACTTGTTTTTACATTCAAAATGAATCTTTAGTTAGAGATAAAGATGAAATTAATTTACCTGCAGATCCGCCACCGGATTTAGTAGTAGAATCAGACTACACGAGTTCTTCTTTGAATAAGTTTTCAATCTATGCTGCTCTGGGCGTGCCTGAAATTTGGAGATATCGCAACCAATGTCTTGTAGTGTATCAATTGGTTGAGGGGAATTACGAAGAGAGGGAGAACAGTTTGGCTTTTCCGTTTTGGCCGATCGCAGAAATTCCGGGTTTGATAGAGCAAAGTAAAAGTATTGGACAAAGGGCGGCGGTGCGTTTGTTTCGGGAAAGAGTTAGGGAAATATTGGCGCAGTGATGGTGGTTATTTCTTAACCGCAGGTGAATGCGGATGGATGAAAGGGCACACTTCGTCTGTTTTTGCTAAAATTAAATATCTCTAAATATTATCAATTAGGAGCCTTTGACGCTTTATGTCTAAGCAATCAGTCATCACAAAGTATATTGAAATTACACCGGGAGTGCTTGGTGGTAAACCACGCATTGCAGGTCATCGAATTTCTGTAGCACATATCGCCCAAATGTATCTTAATATGGGAGAGTCGATCGAAGAAATCGCTAGGGACTATAATTTGTCGCCGGCTTCGGTTCATGCAGCCATGACTTACTATTACGATAATCGAGAAGAAATTGACCACCGCACTGCTGAATCAGATGCTTTTGTTGAAGAGTTGAAGCGTCAGAGCCCACCTTCTCGTTTGCAGGAAAAGCTGAGGGAAATTAGAGGTGAGTGAACGCATCCGCTTTCATTTAGATGAGAATGTTAAATCGGCTGTGGCGCGAGAGTTGCGTAGACGATTAATTGATGTTACAACCACTATTGAGGCGGGATTGCTTGCTCAGACTGATGAATCGCAGTTAGCATTTATCTGCGAACAAAAGCGGGTGATTATGACTCACGATGATGATTTTTTAACGATTGCTAGTCTTAGCAGCGAGCATCCAGGTATTGCTTATTGTAAGCAAGGGACTCCTTCGATCGGACAAATCATTGAAGCTCTGGTTTTGATTTATGAAGTGTACACGCCTGACGAAATGGTTGGGCGTGTTGAGTTTTTGTGAGAAATGGCAAAGGGCGATCGCCCTTTTTAGCAATCGCAGATAAACGGAATGGATGGGGAGGGATAAAAACGCGATTTATCTGTATTATGACTTACGAATAGGGCTCAGAAACCGGGTTTTTGCGAAAACAATTCGCCGAAGCCCAAAGATTCGGTAAAAACCCGGTTTCTTAGTCGGATCGCACAAGTCCTGCAATACTTATTCTTATGTTGGCTAGTTGTTGAATAGACATCATACCGTTATGGGTCCGACCACCAATTACCCATGTAGGATAGCTAGAAACCCCAGCCCTGGCTGCCGAACCCAATTGCACAGATGCCTCGATCCAGTCCGTGCGATCGATCTAGGCTTTGAAGAAAACGCTAGCATTCAGGGCATCTTGAGCTACCCCAGAGACTATACCCAAATAATTATCACCCGCTTTGATAGCCGTAGAAGCCACAGGTGTTGCGCCGTCAAGTTGCAAATTCACACGCTCAAAAGTGAGAGCAGAAAATGTTAATCCTTCCATCAAACCAATTGAATCTCCAGGGCGGAAGTCCGTAATCACATCTGTTTGATTAATCGGAGTTGAATCTTCATCTACGGCGAAGAAGAAAGCATCATTGCCATCACCGCCTGTGAGAATGTCTGGGCCGCGATCGCCTATGAGTATATCGTTGCCCGCACCGCCATTGAGAGTATCATTTCCCTTACCGCCCCGCATAACATCATTGCCATCTCCTCCTATTAGGCTGTCATTGTCGTTATTGCCGCTGAGAAAGTCGTTACCAGCACCGCCATCAATGCTATCGGAGCCTTTTCCGCCCAACAAAATGTCGTTTCCACCCAGTCCGTTAAGGGTATCAGCACCTTGATTGCCACTGAAGGTTTCATCGTTATTCGTACCTGTTAAAGAGTCATTGCCGGATAGGGCTACAATTCCTTTACCCATCGCCTCTGGCGGTATAACAGTATCAGCATTGTCTGTGAAGAAGTAAAATCCAGGCCCGCTAAGATTTTGTGGCAGTCCCGTCGGTTCGCCGCCGTCTGTGGCATTGGGTTTGGGTGAAAAGATGGATACTAACGGTGCAGGAGTTGGGGTTGGAGTTGGAGTTGTTGGAGTCGGAGTTGTTGGAGTCGGAGTCGGAGTCGGAGTTGTTGGAGTTGGAGTTGGAGTCGGAGTTGTTGGAGTTATTGGAATTGGAGTCGGAGTTGTTGGAGTCGGAGTTGTTGGAGTTGGAGTTGGAGTTGTTGGAGTTGGAGTTGGAGTCGGAGTTGTTGGAGTTGGAGTTGGAGTCGGAGTTGTTGGAGTTGGAGTTGTTGGAGTCGGAGTCGGAGTTGTTGGAGTTGGAGTTGGAGTCGGAGTTGTTGGAGTCGGAGTTGTTGGAGTCGGAGTTGTTGGAGTCGGAGTCGGAGTCGGAGTTGTTGGAGTCGGAGTTGTTGGAGTCGGAGTTGTCGGA
>NZ_JAUBTN010000001.1:21952-61978 GCF_036705055.1 Microcoleus sp. CZ3-B2
GTCGGAGTTGTTGGAGTCGGAGTTGTTGGAGTCGGAGTTGTTGGAGTCGGAGTTGTTGGAGTCGGAGTTGTTGGAGTCGGAGTTGTTGGAGTTGGAGCTACAGCGATGTCAACTTTCGCATTATTGTTCGTAATATCAGGGTCATTGCGATCGGCAGCAGCGATCGCGACTGTGTTACTAATAGTTTGCCCACCACTACCAGGATTGACTGTAGCTTTGAGAGTCAACGAGGTAGTATCATTAACCGCTAACTTGCCCACATCCCAAACACCTGTTACAGGATCGTAAGTGCCTTGGGTTGGAGTGTTGCTTGTAAGACTGAGAGTTGCAGGCAACAAACTTGTCAACTTGATATTGGCAGCATCATTGCCTAGTGCCACATTTTTTGCACTGATAGTGTAGGTAATGACATCCCCTTCTTTGGGTGCGGGGTTGTCCACCGTGACAGTTACCCCCAAGTCAGCATTTAATTTCCAACCTATATCTTCCAGTACGCCAAGTGTAAGAGGCCCAGGGTCATGTATTCCTTCTACTCCCAAACCCTTAGTGACTGTCATCAACGAATTGGGGCCATCTCCATAGGTGGCTTCATCTATGTGATAGAGGCTTCCACCCTTCTTAAAAATGTTAGGTGCCTCAATCTTAAGTTTGGTGCCGCCATTTCCTGCGACAGCTTTGGGGCCATTGAAGAACAGGTCATTGCTGATTAGCTGGTCTCCTAATGCGACAGAAGGCACAGGAAATAGCGCTGTGTCAGTGATTTTCTGACCTGAACTATTCTCAATAAATGTGTCGTAGATTCCAGAGATAGTACCGAACTGACTGCTGCCCTGTCCAGTGGCAGTATCGAAAAGAAACAAGCTAATGAATCCCAGTCCATGAGCAATTTCATGGAGGATTACGGTAACCAAATCCTCCTGATTAGCACCGGGATTGGCATCGGTTCCAAAGTACCAAGAAAGTCCAGGAAAACTAGCACTGGGGTCATTGTGAATACGGACGTCAATTTCAGGAAAACTTCCATCCAAATCCGTGCCGGCTAATTGATTGGCTAACGCCGTTTGATAAAGAGTATTTGTTAACGGTGCGCCCGTAAAGTTTGCTGTAACAGGGCCTGTACCTAGTCCCAAAGCATCAGTTAAAGATTCCCAAGTTGCCTGAATTACTACGTCTGCTTTTGATGTGTCAATTACTCGGTTCCAGATATTAACTGCGTAATCAAACGCATTTTTCGCTTCTGGAGGAAATACTGTATCGTAAGTGACTTTAATCGCCAAAATCCCTTGGTAAGCCTCTTGCACCTGTGGCCCAAACGCCAAAGATGCCTCGATCGCCCCAGTGGCATACCCCAATTCCCAGTCACCGCCTTTCTGGGCACTACCAGTCAGACTCGTAGAAGCTGCCACATTAGCCCCTGTTAGCTGACTCAACCGCTGCGCGAAAGCAGCACCCAAATCTCCCTTTGCTACGTTGCAGCCATACAGAAGAATCTCAGCATTACTTGCCAGCCCTTTTGCCCATTCCTTTACCCACATCACAAAGTCGCAATTTCGGGAGGGGGAAAGAGACACTACACCCCGGTTTTCTTCGTTTATGATATTGCTTGGAGTGGAATCGCTCAATGTATCCAAAGTCAACACCGTATTGCCAAGTTGCAGAGAACCGACAGCGCCGTGGGATACAACGTGAACTGCCCAGAAGTTACCGCCCCGCAGTTTTTGAGCAATTTGTTCTACCCCGTTGCAGTTAGAATCCAGCAAGATTACTTCTGTTCCAGCGGTAACGCCGTCAACTAGAGTCTTCCAGTCAGGGACAGCAGTATCGATAAATGCGATCGCTTTCGGAGTTTCAGAGATTTTGTGTGACATGATCTACCTTTAGCTATTTGGAAAATGGGAAATTATGGGCTTGCTACTTTGTCAGTTGCTTTAATTGAGCTTAAGATTGTTTAGATTAAACTCAGTAATTTTGCAGCAAAAAAGCTTGCTCTAAGAGGTTTTTTTTGAATCTAACTATTACTTGTGTGAACATAGCGACTCTAAATCAGTTTGGCAAAAGCATCATACTTTTTGAAGTCAGGAGAATTAAAAAGTTGATACTTGAAGAAAATCTCCACCAATCGTTTAACTGAAGCAAAACTCTTAGAGCAGTAAGGTCAACGCCTAATAAAGTTTTTAACTTGTAGCCCAATTCCGTCAACAGGATTTCTCGCCATACCTAATCTTTGATGATTTTGAGGATCAGTGGTGCTCAAACTTCCATCAATCGTCGGCCCTAAGCTAATATTCGTCATAATCCCATCTCCTCAAAAATATAGTTGCGTCAAAACCAGCAAAGCCCGCCTTGCGAACCTTCCTAAATATCTATCAGGGCCTTCCTCTGCTTTTTATGCAGAGCGCCCTGTTTTGTTACAAAACTTTACATTGCTCCCAAGAGCAGATAAGCTGTATGCCCGATCGCCCGCCAGATGCACCGTCACCAGATGCACCGTCACCAGATGCACCGTCCAACCTAGTTGACAGCCAGAGAAATCATTTCACCATCCTCGACAATCCTTAATCTGTACCGCCCACAACCAAGCTTATAATTATTATATGAGTATTCCCCTGAAACCAGAATCGGAATGGCAAGATATCGAGGATATTCAGCCCTTAATCAGAGCGCATTATCATGCCTCCAAAGCAGAAAAATTAGATACGGCAAATGCGATTATTTCTAAAGTTTGTGAATATTTGCGACAGTGGAATTGTGCAGAGTTAGTATGTGCAAATCTACAGTGGCTATTGTTAAAGGAAGTAAAAAATATTAGCCTTTCAGACACGGGAAATATGCCCACCCCACAATAAAATTAACCTCTTGTGGAACGGGCCGAAGAGCCCGTTTTCTTAGTCCGCGAAGGCGGACTTTGTATGTGTAGCCGCGGTTTCAACCGCCCGGTTTCAACCGCCGATTTTATCAACTTCAACTGCTCGAATAAATGCCTCTTTCTTGCAGTTGCTGCATAAAAAACTCTTCCAAAGAAGGCTTAGCCAAATTCATCCCAATTAGCTGCCCTCCCGTACCGCTCAGACTAGAAATAAACTCCTTCGGATCGCCCTGCAAATGACCGTACCACAAATCATTATCAACTTCCATATCCGGTATCCATTTTTGCAGGATATTCAAGTGGCCGCCCCTACCTTCAACCCGGTAAGTTTTAGTATTTCCCAGAAGTTCGTCGATCGCACCAATGCAGATTAACTCACCGCGAGCCAAAATTGCCACCCGATCGCAAATCTTCTCCACATCCGACAGTACGTGCGAATTAAAAAAAATCGTTTTTCCTTGATTTTTCAGCGATAAAATTATCTCCCGCATCTGATAGCGCCCCATCGGATCTAAACCAGACATCGGCTCATCCAAAAATACCACATCTGGATTGTTAATCAAAGCTTGAGCCATGCCGATCCGTTGCAGCATTCCCTTAGAATACTGGCGCAACTGTTTTTTGATGGCCGCCGATTGAGATAGCCCAACTAAGTCTAACAAATGCGGAATTCGCTGCCGCTGAATCGAGGCCGGAATTTCAAACAAGCCCGCCGCAAATTGCAAGAATTCCCAGCCCGTGAGATAATCGTAAAAGTAGGGATTTTCTGGCAAATAGCCGACTCGCCGCTTCACGTTGCGATCGCCCAAAGGCCTCCCCAACAGCAGCCCCCTGCCAGAAGTCGGCCGCACTATCCCCAGCAAAGCCTTCAGCAGCGTAGTTTTCCCCGCTCCATTCTGCCCTAACAACCCGAAAGTTTCCCCCTCAGAGACAGTCAGAGTGCAACTTTTGAGCGATTCTATTTTTTCGTTCATCCAGAAGCCGGTACGGTAGAACTTCCCCAGATTAAATATTTCCACCACTGGGGTAGCTCCGGGCATCTCGGTGGAAGTTGGCGCATCTATAAGAGGTTCCATTTTCGTCATCTAAATAAGCAGCATCTGATTATATTCTATTGCATAACAGAGAGTCATTAGTCATTAGTCATTAGTCATTAGTTATTGGTTATTGGTTATTGGTTATTAGTTATTAGTTATTGGTTATTGGTTATTGGTTATTGGTTATTGGTTACTTGCTACGAATTCCCCAGTTATTGGTTATTGGTTATTGGTTATTGGTTATTGGTTATTGGTTATTGGTTATTGGTTACGAATTCCCCATTTCCAATTATCAATTCCAATAACAACTAACAACTAACAGTCATCAGTCATCAGTCAACAGTCATCACGAAGAAGGAAGAAGGAATGAAGAAGGCAGAAAAAGATACACACAACAAGCTTTTTAATAGCCCATATTTTATATTGAATTAGGTGGATTTACTCAATTGCTCTTTTTAATGTTAAACTAATATTACCTGCCATTGATTTTTACTGAATATGGAACGTTCAAAAATTATTGCTATTATCACCGGCGTGATTTCTATAGTCTTAGCAGTTGCCTACCTGCTACTCGTTACCCTCCTCGACTTCCGAGGCGAAATGTTACCCGCACCTCAAAGTCAATTGCCATTCTCAATGCAACTTCAGCAATTAGCGACTTTTAATCTGAATTTGTTAGTACATTAGTCATTAGTCATTAGTCATTAGTTAGTTGTTATTTGTTAGTTGCAAGTAGTTGGGTGGAAGTAGTTAGTTGGTGGAATTGATTGGCAATTAGGAATTAGAACCCACTAGCAAAAAATAACAACTAACAACTAACAACTAACAACTAACAACTAGCAAACAACAAATAACAAATAACAAATAACAAATAACAACTAACCAACCACCAACTAACTAATACAAATGGATTGCTTTCATCATGTGATATGAAACTAGCAACTGCGTCAAAGCTAGCGGGTAACTTTGCAGAACTTCGCCAGTTGTCCCGATTAGTTTGCCAATTTCCGGGTTGCCTTGGGCGCTGCAAAAACCCCGCAGATGCGGCATTTCGTTGCACAAAATCTTTTCCAGTTCGTTTACTTGTTCGTTAGTAGCGTGGGAGTCTACTTCCAACACGTCAACCGGTTTGCCCATATCGCGATCGAGTCCTAGGCGAATTGCAGGTTTAAAGCTATCGCTACCTTGAGCTAAAATTTCAGTAAAATCCGGGTGAGGAATTGTCGGTCTGAGCACTAAACGGACATTCAAATTTACTGCGTTGTCCTCTTCGGGTAGGTAAAAACTAACTACAACATCGGCAAACTTACGCTGGGGACGAATAAAATCTTCTGAATCATTTTCCCGCTTTTGCATTTCTGCAAGCACCTGTTCTTCAGTATAACCGCGCTTCATAGTATCGCGCTTAACTTTCCACTGAGTTCGCAACTCTTCTGGGGGAGCGAGATACACTTTTACATCGTAAGCATCGCGGATTGCGCGAGTTGAGTAACCAAGCAAACCTTCAACTATTACAAATTTATTGGGCTGGATGTATTCCGGCGGATCGAATGTACCTGAGTCGTGGTTGTAAATAGGTTTGAGAATTGCTTGTCCGGTACGCAACAGGCTCAGGTGCTGCTGCATGATGTCTAGATAATTGCAGTCGGGATGCAGTGCTGTAATCCCGATTTCTGCCCGCTGCTTTCTGTCGTACCTATGATAGTCGTCCGTGCAAATTATCGTGACATTTTCTGGCCCCAATACTTGGGCAATTCCCCGCGTCAGGGTGGTTTTTCCCGCTGCGCTGTCTCCGACAATACCGAGAATGATTGGTCGATCGCTCATTGTTTTTACCCCGACGGACAATAGCAAATTTTTTATCAACCTTAAATCTTATCAAAATTCGGTTCGATCCGATCGCTAATTGCACAGTTTGACTTGAACCCCCCGGATTCTCCCCAACGTGTAAAATTATTGTAAAATTTCTTAATAAATTGCGGCACCGGAGACTCCCAGAACATCTGATTAAAAAATCACGCTGATTTCTCAACCGCCCGCGAGGTCGATCGCACTTTTGAATCCGGCTACAGTCAAAAATTAGGGAAAATTACCGCTATCAAGTGTCCCCCTCGTCTTTGAGTGTAGTACAAATTGCAGCAGCCGTCGGACTGGTGGGTGCTTTTTAGTTTTAAAACGGGTCGCTAGCAGTGCATCAACTTGCCGAGAAATCTACGCGAAGGGCGATCGAATTTACCCGGAATATAAAGTTTTAACCAAAGCTTTCCCCGTGCCTAAAAAATTAGGATAAATTTAAATAAACGGTGTACTCTCGCCCTCAAAAATTAATTATTTTTGCTCTTTTTGACCTGCCGCCATCAAATATTTTCGTGAACAAACCCGATTTCGACACACCAGGGCATAAATTCTAAATTCAAACAAATATTAAGTTGAATTAATACTGCATTATAGAGCGGACTCGCATTCCGCACGCGCGATCCAATTCTGTCGCGTGGTGGGGGCGGGTTGATGTAGATTTTTTGTCTGAATCAAAGATTGTTGGTGAACCCGCCCCTGCAGGATTTACGTTTTACCAGTCATCTTGGCGCTTGTTGCTGTTGATTTCCCAATCGTCGCCTTGCTGCTTATACAATAGTTCTGGTTCCACTTCTGCTGGCATTTCTAATTCTGGTTCCGATTCTTGTTGCTGATAAATGTTTAGAGGTTCGACAACGCGGGCGATCGCATCTTTGACAAATGCTTTGACAAACTCGTCTTTCCGATTTAACTGAAACTGCCTTTGCACAACTTCGGCGATGCCGCCGTCGCCCCAATCTTGGTCGTGTCGGAAATATTCAATAAAACTTTTGCCAGCAATTCTGGTTAAATAAGCGGCGCTGACTGCTTGAATTGCTTTGCCGAGCACAAACCCAGCTACGCTTAATTGCAGCGCCCTTGAAACTACTTGAATCACGCCTTCAACTATTCCCAAACTTGCTAGGGTTTTTGCCAGAGACAATGCCAATTCTTTGGCGCGATCGATATTTAATTCGCAGCCGTAAATCTTGGCAATTTCTACTACCATTTGAGCGTTAACTGCTGCTGTCGCTAACAAATCCACAACCGGCAAAGGCGTGACGGCAATTACTCCGGCTCCGATCCACTGAAATCGCTCTACTACTTTATCAGCGGCGCGCCGTCTTTGAGCGTCAATTAACTTGCGCGCTTGGTCTCCCAAGTGCTGAGATTGCAACAAAATATTGTCGGCAATTAAGTCTTCGCCTTCGGCTCGCAAAATTGCTGCGATGCGCCTAATTAATGGCATCATATCCGGGTCTGGTTGAAATATTGTGCCGCTTTCTAGTACAACTTTTTGCGGGTTGGCGCTAATTGCAACTACATCCATTGCTGATACAAAACCTTTGACTCGCTGTCGCAGCCGATCGAGAATTTCGTCTCTGTCGCTGTCGGGATAAAGGTCAACTTTATTAAAAACCACGATCGACCTTTTGCCAATTTCTGCCAAAGTCCGCAGCGGTTCGTACTCAGATTTACGCAAATCGCCGTCCAAAACAAATAAGATCAAATCTGCCCTGGCCGCCAACTGACGCGCCAATTCCTCTCTGTAAGTCCCCGCTACTCCCGCTTCCAAGATGCCTGGGGTATCAGTAATTGCTAATTCGCGATCGATTCCTTTCAATGAAAGAGTGTAAGTTTCTCCAACTTCCGTAGTTCCCATCGGCGCGCCCACCTCTCCCGCCATCCGCCCCACCAACGCATTGACAGCGGAAGTTTTCCCCGCAGAACCGGTGCCGAAAACCACGATCCGAACATTGCCGCGCGCCATGTTAGCTTCTATTTCGCGGGCTTTCAACAGCAAAGCTTGCCGCGCTACTTCATCTTGAATGCGATCGACTTGCTGCCGAATTGCTTTGAGATTTTCCGAAGCAGCTTCACTTTTGGCAACAGGAACCTTCGGATTAATTGCCCGTTTTCCCTTAACTTTTCCCGGACGTTGCAGCAGCTTAAAATAATAAAACAGCGCAAAAATTAGCGTTCCCAAAAGTATAATTATTAGGAAAATCAGCAAATTAGCCAGCAACGGAGAAGCAGACAGCGCAACTTGACTGTAAAGCCCTGTCAAGGAACTTATCAGGCCAATAATCAGCCCCAGGGTGAGGCAGAAAGCAGCAATTAAGGTTAACAGGCGCGGCAAAGGCATGAGGGGGCGGCAAATAAAAGGGTTATACTTTGATTCTTACATTGTGATGATAATTCGGAAGCGATCGAGTGCCCGATCGCACTGCTTAGTCTGCAAATCCCGATTTGCGGGGGTTTGAGTGCCAGCGGGACAGACAAGTGCGATCCTCTTCGAGGGCTTCGCTAACGCCCTCTTGCTGCAATTGTAGCTTGCACGATAACTTAGCTACAGCTTATCACCCGCCCGAACCGCAGACTGGTTTATTTGCATCTACCTACTTATTTATGCGGTGATTTATTCGATCGCCAGTTTAGCAATACTTTTTTATTAACAAACAAATCTGACATTAAGTACACAGAAGCCAGGTTTTTTTACGCCAGTGCCTCCTGGAAGCTCCGAAAGCGGAAACGAGAAACCGGGTTTATTAGGCAGGCTAAGAGCGTCTTTATTCACAAAAACTTTATATTAAGTATCGATGAGGTACTCTCTAAACATCCGCGAGTTAAGTTAGACTTAATTCTCAGTGCGTGAATTATTCACAGGTTCGCATCTATGCAGCTCAAACATCACAAACAGGCTTCACAAGAACTTCCTACATCTTTACAGTATAAAATCAAACAGAGCCACCTACTAAAGCTTAATTATTTTGCTCAAATAGCCCGCTCCTTCGGAAACCTCAGTATTAGCGACAAAATCAGCCGCGGCTACGCATTGGCTCTTTGTGTTGCGATTGGGGGCACGACTATCGGGATGCTGGCGGGGAATCATTACTATCGCAGAACTAACAATCAACTACACATCGATCGAGAAAGTCAGCTTTTAAATAAGTTGCAGGTGGCTTTGCTGCGGACGCAAAATAGCCAACAGCGATTGATTGACGGGATAGAACAGCCAGAAAGTTTTGACAGCAAATACCAACAGCTACAAAAGAATATCTACAGTTTGAAGTTGTCGCTATCTGAAGTTAAAAGTCAGAAAGAGATGGAACAGGCAGCAGGTTTACAGGGTTTTATCAAAAAATATAATTCGCTGCTGTCAAATTACATTCAACAGTTAGAAACCGTTAACGCTCAAATCAGTAAATTGCCAAAAGTTCCAGATCAAAAAAGTGTTAAACGCAAGTTGCTGTTGAATTTAGATCGAGATAAACTTGGGTTGAAATTAGAGAGGGCGACTAATGATTTAGGAGCAATTATCGATCGCGCCCAAGAGCAAGAAAATGCAGCACGGGAAGCCCTGCTCAGAGCGCAGACACTGCGGGTGCAAATAATTTTTGGTAGCATGGCACTGTCGATCGTAATTGCAGCACTGCTGGCGAGCCTTACCAGTAGGGCGATCGCCAAACCCCTCGCCGCTGTCACTAAAATAGCGCAGCGAGTCACCGAAGAATCTAATTTTCAGTTGCAAGTACCAGTTACCAGCACCGATGAAGTGGGAGTATTAGCAGCTTCGTTCAACCAACTGATTCAGAAAGTAAATAACTTGCTAGAAGAATTGAAATCTGAGCAAGAAATTCATATCCTTCAAAATGAGAAAATGGCAACTTTGGGGAGGATGCTGGCCAGTGTTGCTCACGAAGTTAACAACCCAATCAATTTTATCTATGCCAACATCGATCCGGCCAGAACTTACGTTGAAGATATTTTAGATTTGCTCAAAACTTACGAAACAGAAATACCCAACCCGCCTGCTGCAGTCACCGCCAAAGCAGAAGCCATAGACCTCGATTTTCTCCAAGAAGATTTGATGAAAATATTTAACTCAATGCAAGTGGGTGCCCAAAGAGCCAAAGCCATTATCTTGAGTTTGAAAGATTTTTCTCGCCTCGACGATGCAGCGCCTGCGCCAGTCGATTTACACGCCTGCATAGATAGCAGTTTGCTGATTCTCAACAGCCGAGTCAAACAGGGCGTTGAAGTGGTGCGAAATTACGGAGAGATTCCGAATGTTGAAGGCTATATGGGTTTGCTTTACCAGGTGTTTGTCAACCTGATCGGCAATGCACTAGATGCTGTGGAAGAGAAAGCAAAGCTTGAAAAAATTAGCTATGAAGAGGCGAATAAAAAATTTGGTTCGGAGTCGAAAAAATCAGAAAAATCTAGTTTTTCACCGAAAATTTTAATCACTACAGAATACTTGGACGATGACTCCGTGGTAGTGCGAATTTCCGATAACGGTACGGGGATACCTGCGGCCAGTCAAGAAAGAATGTTTGAAACGTTCTTTACGACTAAACCGAGGGGTGTAGGTACTGGTTTGGGATTGGCAATCGGCCGCGAAATTATTGTCAATAAACACGGCGGGACGATTAACTGTTGGTCGGAGATGGGAACGGGAACGGAATTTGCGATCGCCCTACCGATTAAACATTAGTAGTCAGTAGTCAATAGTCATTAGTCAATAGTCATTAGTCATTAGTCAGTAGTTATTGGTTATTGGTTATTGGTTATTGGTTATTGGTTATTGGTTATTGGTTATTGGTTATTGGTTATTGGTTATTGGTTATTGGTTATTGGTTATTGGTTATTGGTTATTGGTTATTGGTTATTGGTTATTGGTTATTGGTTATTGGTTATTGGTTATTGGTTATTGGTTATTAGTTATTGGTTATTGGGAATTGGTTATTAGTTATTGGTTATTGGTTACTTGCTACGAATTCCCCATTTCCAATTCTCAATTCCCAATAACAACTAACAACTAACAACTAACAAATAACAAATCACAAATAACAACTAACCAATAACAACTAACCAATAACAACTAACCAATAACAACTAACAGTCAACAGTCAACAGTTAACACTCATTAGTCATTAGTCATTAGTCATTATTTATAGCAGCCGTAAATCAGCAGCAAAATCGATTTAGACTCGAAGCTTTTTAGTGTAAGCATCTTGCTTGCGTAGGATTTTTCAAATGATTTAAGATTGCTATAGCAGTCATTAGTTATTGGGAATTGGGTTAACCTGTCAATAATTGCCTAAAACCAACAATTTAGTCAACCCGTCTCGGTCGGATATTATAAGTAATTACCCGAACTTGATATAAGTTCTGTAATGGGAAATTTGGCAATTGGCGATCGGTTAATCTAGAGTGGAACAAATACAGCAAGGAGCGAAAATCATGGGACTATTTGACCAAATTTTGAACGCGATCGACAATCCTAACCAACAAGCAAGTTCCAATCAGTTGGGCAACATTATCGGTGCGGTAGAGCAGTTGAGCGGCAACCAGGGCGTGGATGCGGGTACAACTCAGTTGGCGATGTCGGTTTTGGGCGGATACGTGCGATCGGCATTGCAAGACGTGCGATCGCAGTCGGGAGAAGCACAAGCTCAACAACTTGTCAACCAATTTAGTGGCACAAATCCTAATCCGCAAGCAGTACAGAGTTTGTTTGGAGCCGGTCAACTAACGCAAATAATCGCCGATATCGCCCAAAGAACCGGTTTAAATAACACAACAGTGCAAGCAATGATACCTGTTTTAGTGCCGATCCTGCTGAATTTGCTGCAAACCGGCGGCAACGCTCAAAATTCAGCCCAAGGCCAAAATCCCGTATTGAATACGTTTTTAGATGCCGATGGAGACGGCGACGTAGATATTACTGATGCCATGTCGATGGCTAGCCGCTTTTTGAATCAGCGCAGTTAATTTAGGATTTTTGCAACCGCAGATATCTGCCTTCATCTGCGGTTACAAAAACTCCAAATTAACCCAAACCCAAATCAGTCACAGCACCGAGACTGCTAGAAGAAACCAACTTAGCGTATTTAGCCAAAACGCCCCTAGTATAGCGAGGTTGAGGAGCTTGCCAAGCTGCTCGGCGCTGCTCTAATTCTGCATCAGCAACATTGAGCTGCAACAACCGATTCTTAGCATCTATCGTAATTGAATCGCCCTCTTTTACTAAAGCAA
Organism: Microcoleus sp. CZ3-B2; assembly: GCF_036705055.1. Lineage (NCBI taxonomy): Bacteria > Bacillati > Cyanobacteriota > Cyanophyceae > Oscillatoriales > Microcoleaceae > Microcoleus > Microcoleus sp. CZ3-B2. The sequence continues at coordinate 33,953 of NZ_JAUBTN010000001.1, forward strand.
TTGTGCCTCCAACTTGCGCCTCTGGTGCAACGTGACCGACAACCATGCCGTAAGTCCCGCCAGAGAAGCGGCCGTCAGTAATTAAACCCACAGAATCGCCCAAACCTGCGCCAATAATTGCCGAAGTTGGTGCTAACATTTCGCGCATTCCCGGCCCGCCTTTTGGCCCTTCGTAGCGGACGACTATCACGTCTCCGGCTTGAATTTTGCCGGCGAGAATTGCATCCAAACAATTTTCTTCAGATTCAAAGACTCGCGCCGGGCCAGTGATTTGCGGTTTTTTAACGCCTGTAATTTTAGCGACGGCTCCTTCTGTTGCCAGATTTCCCTTGAGAATTGCTAAATGTCCTTCGGCGTACATCGGGTTGTTCCAAGGGCGAATTACGTCTTGGTCGGTTCGAGGTTCGCTGGGAATATCTGCCAACACTTCAGCAATAGTTTGACCGCTAATTGTTAGGGCGTCGCCGTGGAGCAAACCTTGTTCCAAAAGCATTTTCATGACTTGAGGAATGCCGCCGGCTTTGTGCAAGTCGGTTGCTACGTATTTGCCGCTTGGTTTGAGGTCGCACAGCACGGGAACTTTGGCTCGAATTGTTTCAAAATCGTCGAGGGACAGTTCAACGCCGATCGCATTGGAAATGGCCAATAAATGCAGCACAGCGTTGGTTGAACCGCCGATCGCCATAATTACCGCGATCGCATTTTCAAAGGCCTTGCGTGTCAAAATTTGGCTCGGCAACAACTGTTTGCGAATCGCTTCCACCACAACTGTGGCAGATTCTGCCGCGCTGTCAGCTTTTTCAGCATCCTCAGCAGCCATTGTCGAAGAATAGGGCAAGCTCATGCCCATCGCTTCAAAAGCGCTCGACATCGTATTTGCTGTAAACATTCCGCCGCAGGAACCCGCACCGGGACAAGCTTTTTGTTCCACTGCGGTGAGTTCTGCTTCGTCAATTTTGCCGGCGCTGAATTGACCGACTGCTTCAAAAGCACTGACTACGGTTAAATCTTGTCCGTTGTGGTGTCCCGGTTTGATCGTGCCACCGTAGACAAAAATAGCAGGAATGTTCATGCGGGCGATCGCAATCATCGCCCCCGGCATATTCTTGTCGCAACCGCCCACAGCCAGCACACCGTCCATACTTTGGCCGTTGCAAACCGTTTCTATCGAATCAGCAATTACGTCTCTCGACACCAGAGAATATTTCATCCCTTCAGTTCCCATCGAGATCCCGTCGCTGATCGTAATCGTACCGAACATTTGCGGCATCGCCCCAGCTTCCCGCGCCGCCGCAATAGCCCGCAAAGCGAGGTCGTTCAATCCCATATTGCAGGGCGTAATCGTGCTGTAGCCGTTGGCAATGCCCACAATGGGCTTAGTGAAATCGCCGTCGCCAAAACCGACGGCCCGCAGCATTGCTCGGTTGGGCGCGCGCTGTACGCCTCCAGTCACAGCTTGGCTTCTCAAATTTTCAGGCATTCTCAAACATCCTTTGTCAGTGGTGGGAAAAACAGTCAGCAGTCAGTTGTTCTCATACCAGTTTCACAAAACAATATATATCTTGCAAAAGTCAAATTCACCCCCCGCAAGTCCCCCCTCCCGCGGGGGGAAACAAGAATAATCTTGCCCCCTCCCCGAACTCAGGGGGAGGCTTGGGGTGGGGTGCACTGTATTTTTGCAAGAGTTCTAATGCAACTGTATACAAGTCCCAAACCTATATCCAGTCAGTCATTCGCATCTCTAATCGCCAAGGGAAAATCAAAAATGGTATTGACTGCTGACTGCTGATATCTTTACCCTATTTTTGATTCTCTCAGAAGCGCTGACATTTGTGAGGCCATCTAGAATAGATTCGCACAGCAGTGCCAGGAAAGCAGAGTGCAAAGATTCTGCCGATACTGCACCCTGTGGCGTGAATACGGTGGTTATCTGGGATGATGTGGTAACACCCATCACTCTAACGTTTGAAAAAAATTGCGAGGCGAATGACATGGAGGCCGATCGAATTCTGAGGCAATATGCGGCCGGAGAAAGAATTTTTCGAGAGATTAACCTCGCCGGGGCCGACTTAAAAGGGGTAAACCTTAGCGAGGCTAATTTTACCAGAGCGAATTTCCAAGACGCAAATCTCAAGGGCGCTAACCTGACGGGAGCGAACTTGCGCGAGGTGAAATTGGCTGGGGTGGACATGACGGAAGCCAACCTCACCGAAGCAAATCTGATCGGTACCGATTTGAGCCGCGCCAATCTCAGCGGGGCAAACCTGATGGGAGCCAACCTGCGCGGCTCAATGGCGAGAGAAGTCAACATGACCAAAGCTAATTTGACGGAAGCTAATTTGACGGAAGCCAACTTTACCGAAGCGAATTTGTTTGCGGCCAACTTAACTGACGCTAGCATGATTCGCATTAATTTGATGAAGGCCAATTTGAGTTGGTCAACTCTCAAAGCGGTAAACCTGACAAATGCCATCCTCAGCGATGCGCTGTTAGAAAGAGCTAACTTGACTAAGGCAATTTTGAGCGGAGCAATGCTCAGCGGGGCTAACTTGACTGGTGCAGACTTGCGCGAAGTAACGATGGTTGGATCTAATCTGAGCAATGCTAATCTGAGCAATGCTAATTTGAGAGTTGCCAATGTGAGTTGGTCAACCCTGCGCGAGGCTAATTTGAGCGGTGCTAATTTGTACCGGGCGAAGCTGTGCTGGTCTAATTTTAGCGGGGCTGTTTTGGTGGAAGCGGTTTTGATTGATGCTAATCTGAATCGAACTAACTTCCGCGATACAGATTTGAGGCGGGCAATTATGCCCGACGGCACAACTAATGATTCTTAAAATTTGATTGTTAACTGTTAACTGTTGACTGTTGACTGTTGACTGTTAACTGTTGACTGTTAACTGTTGACTGTTAACTGTTAACTACTGACTACTAACTACTGACTACTGACTACTAACTACTAACTAATAACTACTAACTAATAACTACTAACTACTAACCACTGACCACTGACTACTGACCACTGACTACTGACTACTGACTAATGACTATCAGTGAATTATTGATTTTAGTTGCATCCGGACTTTTTGCCGGAATTTTAGCGGGTTTTTTGGGTATCGGTGGCGGTACGGTGCTGGTGCCTTTGTTGGTGGCTCTCAAGTACGCCCCGGTGCAAGCGGTTGCTACTAGCGGTTTGTCGATCGCCATTACAGCTATTTCTGGCAGCATCCAGAATTGGCGCATGGGCTACCTCAGCATGAGCAAAGTCGCTGGCATCGGTTTTCCAGCCGTCATTACAGCACAAATCGGTGCTTATTTGGCGGGGATATTTCCGCCTTATTTATTGTTAGTTTCTTTTGGCTTGTTGTTGTGGTTAAATATTTATTTAATTGAGGTTCGCAAGCACCTAACAGCGAATGGGAAAGGCGAAGGAAAAGGGGAAGACGATCCGATCGCGAAAGCGGCAACCAATCCCCAATCCCCAATCCCCAATTCCAAATTACCCAATAATTCAAATATTTTAAGCAATCCAGCTTTTGCTAAAATTGCTACCGGCAGTGCGGCGGGTTTATTAGCGGGTTTGTTCGGGGTAGGCGGTGGCGTGATTATGGTTCCCCTGCAAATTTTGCTGTTAGGAGAAAGCATTAAAACTGCCATTCAAACCAGCTTGGGTGTCATCGTCATCACTGCTATTTCGGCGACGGCGGGACACGCGGCGCGCGGGAATGTTTTGTGGGTTGTGGGGTTGATTCTGGGCGGCGGCGGTTTGTTGGGGGCGCAAATCAGTACGCGGTTTTTGCCGAGATTGCCCGATCGCATTATTAGTTTAGCTTTTCGATCGCTCTTGGCAATTTTATCGATTTATGTTTTCTGGCAAGCTTGGCAAATATTTAGTCATGGGTAATGAGTAATGACTGTTGACTGTTGACTGTTATTTGTTAGTTGTTATTTGTTATTTGTTATTTGTTATTATTTGTTATTATTTGTTATTATTTGTTATTGGTTAGTTGTTATTGGTTATTGGTTAGTTGTTATTTGTTATTAGTTAGTTGTTAGTTGTTATTGGGAATTGAGAATTGGAAATGGGGAATTCGTAGCAAGTAACCAATAACCAATAACTAATAACCAATTCCCAATAACCAATAACCAATAACTAATAACCAATTCCCAATAACCAATAACTAATAACCAATAACCAATAACCAATAACTACTGACAACTGACAACTGACAACTGACAACTGACAACTGACTACTGACTAATGACTGAGTTTCTTGACGGCGCGAGTCAGACGCTGCAAATAAGGCTTGACAATTTCTTGATTTTGTCGCTGCAACTCGGAAACTTGCTCGTGCAAATGCTTAATCTCGGTTTGCATTGCCACTGCGTCTATTGCCGGTCGATCGAGCAAATGCTGCAATTGCTTCAGAGAACCTTGGATTTCATTCAATTCTACATCGCTCGATCGCTCCTGCAACTGAGCTGTAATAGTTCTCACCTCAGTTAACTTTTCGTCCATCAATAAAAATCGGACGTTGACATTTTGCCAATCATCCTCTCTGAGGGCGCTATTTTCCAAAATGCGGAGTTTTTCCCGCAAATCCGACAGAATGGTGTAGAGCTCCTGAGAATCAGCAGGTAGCGCCTGCGCTCGTTCCAGGGATGCTACGGCTGCTTGCAAGTCTCTGATAGCGCTCGATTCCAAACTGAGGATTTTTTGTTTCAAGTCGGATACTGCCGTGTAAAGTTCTGCTGGTTCTCCAGGTAGCAACTGAACTTGCTGCGATCGACCTGCTGCTGCGGCCTGTACCTCCGCGATCGCAGAATTTGCTTTTTGTTGCATTTGTTGCTCAAAACGCTGGCGATTGGCTATATTCAGCGATATCGCTGCGGTTAAGGGGGCGGCCGCGTAGAGAATTTGGCCCGACAATCCCGCAGCAATCGTGCCAATCGCTGAACCGGCAATAGAGGCGTATTCTGCCAATTCTAGCCAATCCGGCTGGTTTGGGGAAATTCTCAAAGCTGGGAGTGATGCGTTTTCGATTTTCTGCATAGACTTGTAGTCGTTGTCTGGTAGATGATACGTTTTCGATACGGACATGATAAAAGCGATCGGCAAATAAATCCGGGCTATTTCTTAAAAATTCGAGACTGTGATATTTTAACTGACCTTCTGCCGATCGCCGCTGTCGGGTAAAATTCAGAATGCGCCGGTGTCTGTCAGGAGTATATAGAAAATGGGTCTCAAGATTATTGAAAGCTACGATAACAGTTTTGTCCTCGAACCGGATGCTAAAGCTCTACTGTTCGGTTTGTTGACTGGTGAAAGCTTTCTCCAACAAATAGCGCTGCAATTACAGTGTTCGCGTCTTGAGTTTGCGGAGTTACTTTTTCAGCCAGTGCCCTACAGCAGCGACACGCCGAAGGGAATGCCTGCGGAATTTGAACAGTATCACCAATCGATCGATTTTGCGATCGTCAACGTCCCGCCCAATTTCATGTTTCAAGCCAAAATATTTAAACCCAGCCGCCTCTGTGCAGTTTATCGCGTTTTTAAGAATTAGTTATATCGCAACCGCGCCCGACGGTGAGGACGTTGTTAATTGCTGCCATATCAGCTTTTATTAATTCTGCCTCCTGTCTCCTGCCTTCTTCCCTCTTCCTTAATTAACCAGAAATGACAGAAGACATTCAGCCTCTCGCTAGCTTAGAATTCATTCCCTACATTGACTCCGAGGGAAAATTACCCGATTTTGTCCAGGGAAAAATTGGCGTTTATGCGATTTTTGACAGCGATAAAATTCTGCAATTTGTCGGCTATTCTCGCGATACTTACCTCAGCCTGAAACAGCATTTGGTACGCCAAACCGAATATTGCTACTGGCTGAAAGTCCAAATTATCGATCGACCAAACCGCACTATACTCGAAAACATCCGATCGAGTTGGATTGCTGAAAACGGCTCGCAGCCGGAGGGTAACGGTGCCGGTGCAGCCAAGTGGAACGATCCCATCGACACCAAAACCGTGATGACAGCCCAGGAAGTGGCAAATTATGAAGGTATTGTTGCTGATGAACTTGCCAAAGATAAATTGTTAAAAAATGTAGCGCGCCGGGTGGAAAATGAAATTTTATCGCTGCTCAAAGCTCGCGGTGTAACTGAAGAAATCCGGTTTAATCCCAAGTTGAAAACTAGCGGATTGTTGGATTTAAAATAAGGGCGTTGCTGATTTTGGGTACGTTGTCATGTTCTGTCTACGATCGCAACAAAAAAGGTTCGTAGTGAGGAATTGATATCAATTACGGTTGCATTCATACATGATGTTAACAGTTAACAGTTAACAGTCAACAGTTAACAGTCCACAGTCAACAGTCCACAGTTAATTTACTATTCCGATGCTAACCGATTTGATATGATTCCGTAAAACGTAACAAAAACGGTTCGTTCGCAGTGCGGAATTGAGTCCGTAAAAAGCTGCGGACTCAAGTCCTGTCTACGAACCTGCACTACTTTCGCACGTTTAATTTGGCTAAAACTGAGGCGAATCGAGCCGGATCGATCGGCTTTGCTAAATGTTCGTCGTAACCGGCGTCGATCGCCCTGGCGCGGTCTTGTTCGCTAGCATAGGCTGTCAGCGCAACCGCCGGCAAGCGCTTGATTTTGTCAGATTCGGACGATCGCACTTTGCGGATCAGCGAGTAGCCGTCCTCAACGGGCATCCCGATGTCGCTGACTAGAATATCGGGCGGCGACTGCTGCAAAAGCTCGATCGCCTCTTGGGCTGAAGCCGCCGCTGTCGCCGTCGCCCCGCACTGTTCCAAGGCCACAATCAAAAACTCCCGGTTGTCGGGTTCGTCGTCAACAACCAACACCTTTAAACCGGCTAACATACCCCGACGGATTTGAGGGAGTTTCTTTTCCTCTCTCAACTGCCGCTGCTTGCCGATCCGCTGTTTGAGGGGCAGCATGACGGTGAATGTCGCACCCTGGTCTTTACCCGGACTTTCGGCGCGTACAGTGCCGCCGTGGAGTTCCACCAAGTGCCGCACGATCGCCAATCCCAGTCCCAAACCGCTATCAGCCCTTGTAATCGACCCGTCTGCTTGTCGGAAGCGATCGAACACGTAGGGCAGAAACTCTGCTGAAATGCCTTTGCCGGTATCGCTGACAGTAATTTGCAGGTAATTAGGTGATGGGGAATCAGCCGCAGCTACCGCAGACAAACGCAGTTTCACAGTTCCGCCCGTTGGCGTAAACTTGACGGCGTTTGTCAGCAAATTCGAGACTACCTGCTGCAACCTCTGCGCGTCGCCCCACATCAATTTGACTGTAGGGTCTAATTCCGAGGAAACAGTCACAGACTTAGCCTGGGCGGCGAACATGACTGAACTCAGAGCAATTTCGATCGCGTTTGCCATGACGAACCAGCCTGGTTTGATAGCTAGCTTGCCTTGAATAATCCGGGAAACGTCGAGCAAATCTTCGACTAGCTGCGCCTGTACCCTTGACTGGCGCTCGATCGCTTCCAAACCGCTAGCTAAATCATCTTCCGTGTAGGGGAGGCCGCGCAGCCTCTGCGCCCAGCCCAGAATCACATTTAAAGGCGTGCGGAGTTCGTGGGAAAGCGTGGCGAGAAACTCGTCTTTCAGGCGGTTGATGTCTTCTGCTTCGGCGCGCGCGGCTTGTTCGCGATCGAGCAACTGAGCGAGTTCTGCCTCTACTTGCTTGCGATCGCTGATGTCGGCGACGATCGACATACAATTTATATTGCCTTGAGCGTCGCGGACTGGAGTTGCCCACAAACTGATGTCGATCGTGGTGCCGTCTTTCCGTTGGCGCTGGGTTTCCATCCCCGCGATCGCCTTTCCTTGACTAATTTTTTGCAATTTTGCCGTGAATTCCTCCTGCTTGTCTGGGGAAATGGAGGGCGAAAATTGATTTTTCGCCTCTGATTCTGACCAGCCAAAAATCCTCTCGGCTGCTGGGTTCCACATTTTCACAATGCCGTCGTCGGCGCTAACAACGGTAATTCCTAGGGGACAAGCTTGGATCAAGGCTTCCAAAGTTTGGTTGGTTTGCGATCGGGCTGCTTCTGCTTGTTTGCGATCGGTGATATCGACGTTGACCCCGATCGCCCGCTGGGACAAACCGCTCTCGTCCTGAAACACCTTAGCCCTGCAAGCAATCCAGCCGATGCTGCTGTCGGGACGGCAAATGCGGAACTCAATGTTTAATTCCTCCCCGGATGCCGCCGCGGCCTGCAACTGCTGTTGAGTGAAAGCGCGATCGTCTGGATGCACCATTGCCAGCAAATTCTGATAGCTGCTGTCGAAACCGCCGGCCGGCAGTCCATACAAAGCCTCTAATTCCGGCGTAGACGCGAGTTCGTCGGTTTGGACGTTCCATTCAAAAGTTCCGATTTTGCCTGCTTGTTGAGCGATTTGCAGCCGTTCTTGATTGTTTTTGAGTTCTGCTTCCACCCTGGATGTTTCGGTCAAGTCGATGTAAAATGCGACGATCGTCTGTGCTTCCGGGTTCTCCGGGCACAAAATCGTCCCGCCCATCAACATCGGCACGCGGCTGCCATCTTTGCGGATGTACTCTTTCTTAAAAGGAGTTGCGACTCCCGAAGCCCGCAGTTCTTGGGCCGCCTTGGCGTCGAGGTGCAGGTATTCGGGGGGGGTCATCCTGTCCCACCGCATTTGACCTGAGAGCACGTCCGATCGGGTGTAGCCCACCATGTTCAGCAGCGAGTCGTTGGCGTAGGCGATGCGGCCGCTAAAATCTCCGATCGCGACTCCGAAAATATTGGAATCTAACAGTCGCCGGAATAAAGCTTCGCTTTGCTGGATTACCCGTTTTGCTTGGTTGCGATCGGTGATTTCGGCGATCGCGCTGCTGACTCCCAACAGCGTTCCCGATTCGTCGCTGACAGGATAAAAGCTGACTAGCCAATCCCGCACTACTCCCGGCTGTTGCAGCGTTTCGGCCTTAATTTCCAAGTCGAGCACGGGGCTTTGCGTCGCCAGCACTTGCAGGTATATCGGCTCTACCATATCGGCGATTTCAGGAATCGCTTCTCTGACGGTGCGCCCGATGTGATCGGCGATCGATCTGCCATTGATCAGAGCGAGGCATTTGTTGATGCGGATGTAGCGCAAATTGGTATCGACAAAGGAGATCCCGACCGGTGTGGTGTTGTACACTAAGTCGAGTTCTGCTAGTTGGCGGCGAATGCGGATTTCGTTTTCTCGGAGCTGGTTTTGAGCTTGTTTGCGATCGGTGATATCGAGCACGAAGAACGATCCTTTGTCTGTGCATCCTTCCAAGTTTCCGCCTCCGACTAAAACGGGGAAGCGCGAGCCGTCTTTGCGGATGAATTCTTTTTCATAAGGCTCGCAACTTCCTGATGCTGCGACTTGCGCTACAGCGGCGCGATCGAGTTCTGCGTATTCCGCAGGCGTGATATCCAGCCAGCGGATCTGTCCTGAAACCAACTCTTCCCTCGTATATCCGATCATTTCCAGCAAGGCGTCGTTAGCTTCAGTGATTTCGCCGTCTGCCTCCCAGAAACCGATGCCGATCATGTTAGATTCTACCACGCTGCGGAACCGTTTTTCGCTTTCTGTTAAAGCTATTTCGGTTTGTTTTGCTGCGGTAATATCTGCGAGAATTATGCCGGCACCGATGATTTCTCCCCTTTCATTTTTGACTGGGTAGTAGTTGGCTAGCAAATAGCCAAACTCTCCGAGTTTTCCAAGATTTTCGCCGCTAATTTCTACGTTTAAAACCGATTCGCCGGAGTCGAGAACTTGCTGAATTATTGGTGCAAATTTGCCCGCAGATTCTGGGAACAATTGGCGAAAATCTTGACCGAGATGCAGCAGGGCGGACAAACCGTTGAGTTCTGCTAACACTTGATTGATGCGGATGAAGCGCATTTCGCGATCGACAAAGCAAATCGCCAAGGGAGATGCTTCTAGGAGCGAGTCAATTAAGGCAAACGATTGCGCTGTTTGAGATAGGGCTTGTTGCGCTTCTGCATAAAGTCTGGCATTGTCTAGGGCAAATGCGACATGGTATGCTAAATCTTCTAACATTGCCATGTCTTGGGAATTGTAGCGACTGCTAGATTTAGATGTAAAGCAGGTAATAGCACCTATTACCCGCCCGCGGGCTAAGAGCGGTACGCAAGCGTGGGAGCCGATATTGAGCGAGCGCAATGTTTCCATTTCTGCTGTATCTTCGGCTGCTGCTGCTGCTAAAATCTGTTCATCCACTTCGACAATTAATTCGGATTTTCCGGTGCGAATTACCAGCGGATAGCCGTTCACAGCATCAGAGGCGATCGGGCTGCGGATTTTAAAGTTATTCAGAATATCAACCGCAGAGGCTTGGGCGTGAGCTACAGCCGCGCGGCGAACTTTTGAGCCGGTTTCGGTCAAATAAATGCAGCACCCGTCAGCGATCGAATTTACTGCTAATTCTGCGACATTTTGCAGCACCGTTTCCCCGTCAAACGCCGCAGTCAGCATTTTGCTAGCTTCTGCTAAAAATGCCGACCGCTGCTGTTCTTTTTCCGCTTTTTCCCTGGCTGCTAGCTCGATTTTCAACTGCAATCTTTGAGTTTCTGCAAGTTTTAGTTCTGTGATATCGCGGGCGACAATTAATGCCGATTCTGCTGCGCCCTCTTTGTTAAATTCTGGAACTACGCGATATTGATAACTTCTGACACCGTCGGTTGAGTGCGCCTTAAATTCGATGATTTCTTCTCTGCCTGTTTCTAACACTTTGTACAGGGTTTCGTCCCACATCTGGCACTGTTCTGGCGGCATTCCTAGGTCTTGAACGGTTTTGCCGAGGAAGAATGAAACGGGTTTTCCTTGGCTTCTGGCAACTGCTTGATTGACATAAATATAGCGCAGTTCTTTGTCCGTGCGGATAATCATATCTGGCGTATTTTCTAGCAGCGTTCTCAGTTGCTGTTCGCTGCTAGACAAAGCTGCTTGCGCTTGTTGTCTTTCGGTGACATCTCGCACCGTGCCCACGTATCCGATGAGTTCGCCGGAGTCGGAGAACATCGGCGAGGAACAAACGTTAATCCAGCGGACAATTTTCTCTGCTGTTTGCAGGCGATATTCGATCGCATATTCCCCACCTTTGCGAGTATAATCCAGCCATCGGCTCAATACGCGATCGCAGTCTTCCGGGTGAATGCAATTCTCCCAACCGTTTCCTAAAAGTTCTGCCAAACTCAAGCCAAAAATCGCCTGAGCGCGCGGGTTTGCATAGGTGTAGCGCCCCTCGAAATCCGCCATGAAAATCCCCATCGGCGAACAGGAACTCAAACAGCGAAATCGTTCTTCTTGAGCTTGCAGTGCTTCTTTAGCTACTGTCAGTTCTGCCGTCCGCTGTTTGACGCGGGTTTCTAGCTGGCTGTAGGATGAAGCTAGGGCTATTTCTGCTGTTTTGCGATCGGTAATATCGATGCCAGTTGCTACCACATATTCTACCAAACCATCGCCATCAACCATCACTGTATTAGACCAAGAAATGAAGCGCCGTTCGCCATTTTTAGTCCGCCAATAATTCTGATATTCGCTGTAAAATTTTTCGGATTTGAGTTTGCTAAAAACTCTTTGAACGGGTTCTATTTCTTCGTCAATCAAAAACAAATCCCAAACGTATTTATTCACAACTTCTGCTATTGAGTAGCCTGTGGCTTTTTCGCAAGCTTGGTTGAACCTGACAATCCGTCCTTGGCTGTCAAGAACTACAATCAAGCAAGCTGTCGTGTCAATTACTTTTGAAATAATCTGGCGTTCTATTTCAAGTTCTTGTTCAGAGGACTTTAAGCCAACATACCAAGCGCTAACCATTGCAGCGGCCAAAAGTAATATTGCAGGAGTTGCTTGGAATGCAAAGACTAGCAGAGTTGTCAGCAGTAAGGCCGTGGCGGCGCTAAATGTAGCAAGGCTGTAGGATTTAATGGGTAAGGGCAAGACCTGAAACCAACTCATTTTTTGTTGACCTGTGGCGATCGCGCGATCGCGCTATTTCTTCTGCGGGTGAAACAAGATTGTTAAAACTAACTATGGGTTTTTTCTATACCAAACCAGATTTGTCCGTGCCGTGCCATCTTCCCAGAGACAGATTTACGGAAGTCATCAGTCATCAGTCATCAGTCATTAGTCATCAGTCATTAGTCATCAGTCATCAGTCATTAGTCATCAGTCATCAGTCATTAGTCATCAGTCATTAGTCATCAGTCATCAGTCATTAGTCATTAGTCAGAAGCAAAATAGAATCTTTTTCCCACTCTCCCTCTCCCACTCTCCCCCTCTCCCTCTCCCACTCTCCCCCTCTCCCACTCTCCCACTCTCCCCCTCTCCGACTCTCCACTCTCCCACTCTCCCCCTCTTCCCTCTCCCACTCTCCCACTCTCCCACTCTCCCACTCTCCCCCTCTCCCACTCTCCCCCTCTCCCCCTCTCCCACTCTCCCACTCTCCAGTCGCCGGAACCGAGCAATTTATGGAGGCTGCAGCTTATGATAAATGAAGGGACAAATTCGCTCCACCCATGTCTGGGAGAAACTTAAGGTGAATCACAAGCTGGCAAAAATTATCGGATTATTCTTCGCAGTCGCCACCGTCTTCGGATTCATGGGTTACGCGCTTCAAAATGCCAATTCGGTCAGTAACAGTGCGATATCGTCGATCGGCTTTCCCAATCTTACCATCGCGGCCATTCGGGCGATCGACAACAAACGATCCCAAATCTATCTCAACGGAAAGTGGCAATTTGTCCCCGCAGTTGGCAACACCCAAACCCCCCCCACATCCCCAAGCTGGGGCTCCATCTGGGTGCCCGGAGACTGGCAAAAAGAAAACAAGCAATCCGTACCCGGAATCATCACTCGCGGCAGTGGCAAAGATTGGGAAAACTTCAACAGCGAACAACTATCAAAAGCTTGGTACCAACAAACAGCCAACATTCCCGACAACTGGAAAAACCGCCGAATTTTTATTGACTTAGCCAGAGTCAGCACCGATGCAGTAATCTTTGTCAACGGCATTAATTGCGGTCAAATCGAATGGCCTTACGGTACTGTTGAGATTACAAAAGCAGTCAAACCAGGTGACAACACCCTATCTATTTTAGTCGCGGCAGTCTCCGAAGAAAAAGACAAAGCCGTGATTATGAGTCCCACAGAAATTTATACAACAAAATCTAAGCTACAATCGCGGGGAATCATCGGCGAAGTGCGACTCCTCAGCGTTCCCCCAGGCCCGCTAGTCAGCGACGTATTCGTCCAAACATCCACCCGAAAAAAGCAAGTTAAATTAGATATAGAACTCAAAGATGTTTCCCAAAATGGGCAAGTTCAACTAATCGCGCAAATGCTCGATGAACAAGGCAAAGTAGAACAAAAATTTATAGGCACCGCCACCGTCAAAGCCAAACCAATTCAAACAGTAAAAGTGCAGTGGGACTGGCAAAATCCCCGCCTTTGGGATCTAGAAAAACCCAACCTTTACACCCTGCAATTAGAAGTAAAAGGCAGCGGCATCGACACCCAATACAACCAACCTTTCGGCTTCCGCGAATTTTGGATAGAAGGGCGCAAATTTTTCTTCAACGGCACAGAGTTTCGCCTCCGCCCAATCTTGCACTCAGACGGTTCTTGGGAAAGCGGCATAGTAGAAGTTGCTGACAAATTAATTGAAAGCTACATGAAAGCAGGTTTTAACATAGCAGAAACCTGGCCTTGGAATCACGACGAACGGGGTCGGTGGCACTTTCGAGAACTGTTATCAGAAAGAGCAGACCTCAAAGGTTTTCCAATTATGGTGCCGGCCTTAGATATTAGTCCGATCGCTTGGAACGGCAAGTGGAAAAATCCCCAGTCTAGAGACCGCTGGAAAGCGCGAATGGTGACAGAAATGCGCCGTTACCGCAATCATCCATCAGTATTAATGTGGGCAACAAGTCCTAATTATTTTGGCAACAGTGAAGACCAAAATCCCCGCCAAATCGGAAAAAGCAAAATAGAAGGAACTCTCAGGAAATGGGACAGAGATCCCATGCCCATCAAGACTCTCTTCGGCAATGATGCTTTAGCTGCTATTAAATCAGCCGACCCTACCAGACCCGTGATGGTACACCAAGGAGCAAACTTTGGCGATGTTTATGCACTGAATTCTTATTTAAATATGATTCCGCTGCAAGAGAGAGAAGAGTGGATTTCCGAATGGAGCAAAACCGGAGAAATGCCCTACATGGTAGTGGAATTTGGGACACCGTTGCACGTCACCATGATGCGAAACCGCCAAGGCTTTAGTCAGGCCATTCTCAGCGAACCTTGGATGACTGAGTTTGCGGCAATTTATTTGGGCAACCAGGCTTATGAGTTGGAAAGTACGGCTTATAAAGCTAAAATTCCCGAGCAATTTGTCAAAGGTCAAAAGTATAAAAGCTGGCATTTTAACAAGGATTTAGATTTTGCACCAGCTTTTCAAAAGTTGCAGGAGTTATTCAGCACAAATACTTGGCGGAGTTGGCGGACTTTTGGAATGTCTGGAGGGATGATTCCTTGGAATGACGGACACGGTTGGGAACTTTCTGATGCTGGCAGAAATAAGGTGGATATGGGGGCATTTCAAGCGGGGCAGCGAGGAGTTTATTTGAAGCAAGTCTCGAATAATTATTTGAATTACTTGCAGCCAGAAGCTTACACTATTCATCCGGGCGGCGAGGCAATTATGAATAATAATAGCTCGACTTTGGCTTGGATTGCTGGAGCTAATCCGGTATTTACTGCCAAAGACCACAACTTTTTTGTAGGCGGAAAACTTGCCAAGCAAGTAGTGTTAATTAACGATACCAGGACACCGCAAGAATTTGCATTTGATTGGCGGGTTTTGGTGGGAGGGAACGAAGTAAAAGAAGGCGAAAAGAAAGGAGTTATTCAGCCAGCAGCCACGCTATTCTTCCCAATTGATGTAAAATTGCCAAATACCGTTTACAGCAAGACTGACGGCGAAATTCGCTTGACTGCGCGAGTGGGCGATCGCCCGCATTCCGATACATTCCCTTTCCGGGTGTTTACCAATGGAAGCAAAATCAAAGATGAGGTGGCAATTTTCGATCCAGTCGGCAAAACATCGGCAATGTTAAAACAGCTAGGTCATCAGCTTGTGCCCTGGAACGGTAATGCAGAGGCAACCACGGGGGGATTGCCCCTACTAATTATCGGTAGGGAAGCGTTTTCTAGCGGGGAAAAATTGCCTGGAAGTTTAGAAAATTTTGTACGCAATGGCGGCAAAGCAATTGTATTTCCCCAAGGGCCAGAATGGCTGGAAAACATGGGTTTTCGGGTTGCCCCCCACGTCAGCCGCCGCGCTTATCCAGTTGATAGCAACCATCCTGCTGTTATCGGTTTAGACAGTGAAGATTTGCGCGATTGGACTGGGGAAAGCACGCTGCTTGAAGCCTATCCAGATATGATGGAAACAAGCGTAAAAATTAGTCCGGCACGTATGCCTTGGTACGGCTGGCATTGGGGAAATCGCGGCGGTGTCAGCAGCGCTGCTATTGAGAAGCCGCACCGCAGCGGTTGGCGGCCTATTTTGGAATCTGAGTTTGATTTAGCTTATTCGCCGCTGATGGAATTGGATTACGGTAAAGGGCGGTTGATTTTAAACGAGTTGGATTTGGAAGATCATTATTCTGTAGATGGTGGGGCGGCGCAGTTAGTGCAACAAATTATGAGTTACGGGATGACTTCTCCGGTGCTTGGAAAGCCGGATAAAGTTGTTTTAATTGGGGGAGACAAGGATGCCCAAAACTTGGACAGTTTGGGGGTATTTTATCAGCGGGCTAATGCGCTTTCTGAGGATGTGGGTTTGGCAATTGTGGGGGCCGAAGCGAATATGAAAGATGCCGACTTGCGCGGTTATTTGAATGCTGGCGGGAAGGCGTTTTTCTTGCCGCGTCAAGTGCCTGTTGCGGGTTTGGGCGTGGGGTTGCAGCAGGCGAAGGATTTCGGTGGTTCGCTGGCGGTTCCGGGTTGGGATGAGGTGAAGGGGCTTAGCAGTTCAGATTTGCGATCGCGCTCTTTTTATGATACTTGGTTGATTAAGTCTGGGGGAGAAATCGGTGGTGACGGTTTGTTAAGTCGGGTACAAGTTGGTAAGGGTGTGGCGATTTTCTCTCAAATTGACCCGGACAGTTTGAATGCGGATGATAAGACTTATTTGCGTTTTACTCGCTGGCGGCAAACTCGGGCAAATGCTCAGATTTTGGCTAATTTAGGGGCTAGTTTTAAGGCGGATGGATCTGTGTTTAACGGGTCGAGTCGGGAGTTTTATCACTGGGATTATAAGGCGGATTTTGAGAATGGGGACGATCCTTATCGGTATTATAGATGGTAGGATTTTTTAACCGCAGAGGGCGCAGAGGACACAGAGAAAGAGAAGAGAGAATTGATCGCAGTAGGGAAACGGCACTGCCGTGTCCTCTATCTCTGCTAGTACCTACTTACCTGAAAAATGCTGTATCACAGATCAAAGTGTCGCCGGAAGCGCGGGTCTAGTTTGTCGGTTTTCCTTTGGTTGCAGGGGCGGCAGAGGGTTTGCAGGTTGCTGATGTCGTTGCTGCCGCCGCGCCCTAGGGGGATGATATGATCGATCGTCAGTTCTGCTTCTAGTTTGGTTTGGCCGCAGCTTTGGCACTGATATTTGTTGCGAGTAAATACGTATTTTCTGACTTCGGGTGGAATGGGGATTCTTGGGGTTTTAGTCATGAATTGTGCGGTTGATTTTCCGAGTTTAGTAGTTGGCGGCGCAAATCATCGAGGGGTGATTCTGGTTTGCTAGTTTCTGATTCGTTGTTTTCTGGTGTTTCTTCGACTTCAGGTTCGTCTGGGCAAAATTCTATAGTGACATTGAGTTTGAGCTTAATCTTTCCTTTCTTCCAGCCCTGAGCACCCACTCTGAGAATTTCACAATCTATACCTTCACCAAACCAGTTCTCAGATGACAGACGCTTTTGGCGAGCGTCAAAAGGTATATCGATATTTAAGTTCTGTTCTCTTAACAATTTATTGAGTGTCTGTCCCAACCCATTTTCAGGCAAAACTTCATTTACTGTTTCCTTGAGTTTTTCTACTTTAAGCATTGCGTTACCGAAAGATAAAGCATCCTCATTACCGCAGTTGTGAAAATCAAATTTATCTTCCATATTCTTGCCACCCTCGTGTAAGTCCTATTTAATCTACTATTTCTAATTCCAAAGCTACCATTAAACAGCGATTAACGTGGTTTATAGCCTCAGTTGAAAGAGAACCCAGTTTGCGAGTAATCATTGATTTATTTAGGGTAAAAATGGACTCGCATCTAACTACAGACTCCACTCTAATACCAGCTAATGCAATTTCATCTCCTGTTATCAAATATTGAGCCACCCTCAAAGGGCGAGTTGTCTTAGAAGTACAAGGTACAACCATCACATCGTCAAGAATTTGGTTGAGATTATCTGCCGAAATTATCACAGCCGGACGCAGTTTAAACTGTGTTAGCTGACTAGAAGGCATTGGCACTTGAGCCAACACTACATCACCGCGCCGTAAGTTCATCGGCAAATATTTCGTCAAAAATGTCATTTTCCGCACTCAGCCAATCTTGATAAGCTTGAGATTCAAGCATCGGTTGAACAGATTCTTTCCCTCTTGTCAAAAACAGCGCGAGGTTGAGAAGTATTGCCAACTTATCATCTGGAAGTTGCTCGATTATTGTTAGAAGTTTTTGGCGAAGGTTCATAGAATTAAAGTCGCTCTTTGGTGGCTATTATAGCACAATTACTCAAGATCCACTGCAACGCTATTGTTTTCTACAATTACAGGCAACAAATGCTCGTGCAACTTCATCGCCCGCAAACAATCATTAATCCCAGAAACCGCCCGATCGTACTCTTGAATCTTCTCTTCATTCTCATCTTGCAGCCGCAGATTCTTGGCAATTTTCTCCTCAGCTTCCTGTGCTAAAGTTTGTTCCAAATAATCGCGGGCTTGACTGTATTTCTGCAAAATATCATCAGCTTGCTTCTCCGCCATCGGTAACAAATGCTCTTTCAGCGTTTGATTCACAGTTTGGCGGAAAGTTTGTCGAATAGTTCTAGATACTTTCGGCTCAAAATCTAGCCTCAACAATTGCCGAATTGCTGGTTGCGCGTCTACCATGTTTTCGCAGTCAAAACCTTGGGATGTTTGCTGCAATGTTTCCCGGAATTGGTAAATCGAAAACGTTCCTTCGTCGTAAAAACGGGGACTTTCTCGCACGTAGCGATCGCACTCCACGCCCGCTGCATTCACCAAAGCATGAGAAACCCGCTGCGACAACTCCTCTAACTGCTGTTCAATTCCCCCGTCATTCCCCAACAACCGATAAAGCAATCGATAGTATTCCGACTTGCGAACACTGTCTTTCAGATACTGGAAATAATTATCAATCAGTGACTTAGTAGCCTCTACTAAAATATCTTCCAACTGATTCGCTAAATAATAAAGCGCTTCCACTAAAACAGCAATTAAAGGTGCTGTAGCATTGCGGGGATGAGTCATCAAAGTGCGTCCGTAAGCCGCCTCAACCGAAAATCCGTCTAACAATTCATCCAAGCGGCGGATCATCCGAGATTGCAGTTGTCGAAAATCAATGTCAAAAATATCGCATTTGTTCATAATCATTTCATTGATTTCTTTGGCGATATGTTCCCGAAATTCCTGTCCAACTTGCTGCAATTCTTGATTTAGCCGCAAAAGTTCTTGGGCTTTCATCGCTTCAATTTCGCGGGGCTGGCTGTCCAAATTCCGCTGGATTGTTTGGTATTGTTTCCGCAGTTGAATGCACAAATCTTCTAAATCGTCAGCGAGATTCTTGAACAGTTGTGGGCGCTTTTCTTTGGTGAGATAATCGGTGATGGCTGTGCGAAAATCTTCGATGCCGCTATCTTGAATTAATTGCTGAATTAACGGTTGACCTTGTTCCGCAAGAATCCGCACGTAGTTTTGACTGGGCGTTTCGTAGCTGTTAACTGAAATCCGAAATTTGCTAGCAGACAGTTTGCCGGAATTGGCGCAGTAGCGGTTAAATTCGCTGACAAATTGCGGTGTTTCTTCACTGTTTTCGCTGTAATTAACCGCATTCGTGTCTGCATCAACCCGATCGCGACTTTCGGCAAATATTGTATCCAAACCAAAGCGATCGCGCCCGGTTGTCCCTCTAATCAAACTCCCGTAAAATCCCAGCAACCCGCTGGTTTTATAGACTCTGGTAGTGTCGCGAAAGTCGGAATTAATCAGATTTTCTAAGCGCTGGATCAGTTGCGTGTTGTACCAAGTTTCGTCAATGCGGTTGAAAATGTAAAACAGCCGATCGCGAATTCCCGGATTCGATCGCGTTTTCTCCATCAACTCCGTCTCTTCCGTGGTCATTTCCCCAGACGACGCAGCCTTCAACACGCAAACAACCGCCGAAGTATCAGGGCTTTCAATCTTATCGTAGGTCAATTCCGCATCCTGTTTGACAGGCGCATCAATTCCCGGCGTATCAATAATAATATTCCCATCTTTCAGCAGTGGATGGTAACAATAATATTCAACTCGCTTCAGCACAGCACTGTTGCTACCGCGCCGCGCATAACTAGCAGCTTCCTTGAGATTGGAAAAATTAAACTGTTCCATCGAATAAGTAGCGTTATCGACAGCTTGGATGCGCTCGCGATTCGCTTCAAAACCTTCTAACAGCAGAGTCAAAGCCTTCGCTTTTTTTGCTAGTTCCGATTTATTTTCTCCGCCTTCCTTTTGGATAATTATCCTGCATCCCTGGGATAATATATTTACTACATCTGTTATATTAATATCTATCTCAGTAGTTAAATTTAACTGTTCGCAAAGAGCATAGGCTTGCTGGCGAATCTCAACTTCGCTCGAAAAAGTGAGAACAACGCGCTCTTTCTCGGCAGATTCAGCATAGGCGATGTAACACTCAGTACCCGTTGCGTGTCCTTCAGCGCTGTAGAGCAATTCTCGCTCCAACAAAGCATTAATCAACATCGATTTTCCTGCACTAAAAGCGCCCGCAAACACAATTTCAAATTCAGGAGAAATTGCCTTTTTTAGAGACGCTTGTACCGCCGTAATATCTTGTTGTCGCAAAGACGGTTCTTGACGCAGCAGTTGCAGTAAAGTTTCAACTTGCTCTTGCAGATTGTTGCATTGGGGCGGCATTTGAGTCATGGCGGCAGACTTCTCCTGATTGTCGAAAAATTACTTTAGTTAATCCTAGACGCACGGGTTCAGAAGCCGGATTTTTTTGTCAAATATTCAGTTTGAGCCGACAGATTGAGTAAAAATTCCGGTTTCTTGGTCGGAGTGGATCTAGGATTGCTTATTGTTAATTTTCGGCTAATTCAGAAATAATTGCAACAGTAATTTTACTTAGGTTATCGAGGATTGCTCAATAGAATTAGTAGTAATACCAATTTGATAAAGTAGCGCTAGATATTACCCCCCCCGCGAGTTCGGGGGGGCTAAGACTTCATCCATAGCACATTTTTAGAAAAATGGTATAAGGAACGAAAATTAAATAAATTAAACATCTCGCACACTCCTCTGTTTGCCTAAGCAGCGAGGTCAACAGAGGCTCTTCCTCGCCCCAGAAGCATTACCAGGCTCTTCCTGGTAACGAGCCATTGTCATTTTTAAGGTACGCATTGCGCGCACTACAGAGTTAAACCGACAAATCTTGACGCGGTTTAAAAGTTTCAATCTGCCGCAATTTTTCGTATAATTCCCGTTCTTCTTCACTAATTTCCTTGGGAATTAACACCTGAATTTCTACTAGCTGATCGCCCCGATCGCCATTTCCAGTCGGATAGCCTTTATTTGCCATCCGCAACCGCTTTCCAGAGGTGACTCCCGGCGGTAGTTTCATCTTCACCGGGCCATCCAGCGTCGGCACTTCCACATCTCCACCAAGCACCGCTTCGCAGGGTGTCAGCAGCAATTGGCAGCAAATATCCGACATTTCTAAGCTAAAAAATGGATGGGGAGAAACTGTGATTTTCAAGTACAAATCGCCGCCGCCAATACCTTGATTTCGCAGGCGAATTTGCTGGCCCGATACCATCGCTGCAGGCATATTTACCTCGATCCACCGCCCGTCATCCAAACGAATGCGCTCGGTACCGCCGGAATAAGCTCTTTCCAAAGGCAGAGTCAGCCTGGCCTCGATGTCTCTTCTGATTTCGCGATCGTCTATTTCTCTAGTTTCGCGTCGCATTTCGCGATCGTCAAAATCCCTTCTATCTTCCCGATAATTAGCAACATAACTTGTTTTCTTAGAAGCCGTACTCCAAGGTTCCGAGGCGGGAACTCGCGGTGCATCATTCGCCGTCGCCATCCTCACTTCCCGTCGCCTTCCTAGCACTTGATCGAGAAATTTATTAAAATCCGAGTAATCGCTAAAATCGATATCTTCGGCTGGTTTTGGGCGGCTAGCTTTGTTATTTCCCCAAGTTTTGAAGTTGGGAAGTTTTACGCCTTGTTTCCCTTGAAATCCTTTTTGTTTCCAGAATTTACTAAACTGGTCGTATTGAGCTCGTTTTTCGATGTCGGAAAGAATATCGTAAGCTTCATTAATATCCTTAAAGTTATCTTCAGCAAATTTGTCACCCGGATTCACGTCTGGGTGTAACTGTCTCGCCAGTCGGCGATAGGCTTTTTTGATCTCATCAGCCGTAGCGTCTCTGGGAACTCCGAGTATTTGATAGTAATTACGAAAGTTTTGCATAGTTAGTCATCAGTCATTAGTTATTAGTCATTAGTTATTAATTATTAGTCATTAGTCATTAGTCATCCTGCTTCCCCGCTTCAAACTAGGGACTAATGACTGGGGACTAATGACTAACCACTAATTACAGCCAATCGTCATCATCATCCCAGTCGTCGCTTTGATTTTGATAGGGGCGAGTGGGGCGATTGGTGCTGGTTCTACGATCGCCCTGACGATCGTATGAACGATCGCGATCGGGTGTGCGATCGTAGGAGCGATCGTAGGAGCGATCGGGAATTGGATCGACAGTCGATCGCCTGTACGGCTTAGCATTGGTATAATAGCTGCTGTCATCGCTGCGGCGCTTAGTACCGTCGCCCGTAAAAGTGCGCTTCACAGACTCAAAGAAATCATCATCATCGTCATCATCAGCAAAAGCTGAAACTTCGCGGTTCAAATCGTAAAGAGCATCTTGCAAATCCGAACCAACTTGGTCAACTCCCCGCTCGTCGTTGCGTTCCAAACTGTCTCGCAACTCCCGAATTAAGGTTTCAATTCGCTGGCGGCTTCTTTGAGCAAACTGCATTCCGCGATCGAGCGCCACCTCTCGCAACTGCCGCTCAGCTTGATAAGCCAAAGCTTCAGCACGATTGCGTTTTTCGACTTTTTCCCGCTGCAATTTATCAGCTTGAGCAAACTGTTCCGCATCGCGAATCATTTGATTCACTTCCTGCTGACTCAGCGTCGAAGCACCTTGGACAGTAATGCTTTGTTCCCTGCCGGTAGTTTTGTCCAAAGCAGTCACCAACAGCATCCCGTTAGCATCAATATCAAAAGCTACTTGTACCTGCGGAATCCCTCGCGGTGCCGGCGGAATTCCACTGAGTTTGAACCGTCCCAAAGACTTATTATCTCTACCTAATTCCCGTTCCCCTTGGATGATGTGAACTTCTACCACAGTTTGGTTATTTTCGGCAGTGGAAAAAACGTCCGATCGCCTAACAGGAATAGTAGTATTCCGAGGAATCAGTTTTTTCATCACCCCGCCGATAGTTTCCAAGCCCAGGGAAAGCGGAGTCACATCCAACAGCAGCACATCGCGGACATCCCCCGCCAAAATTCCCGCCTGAATTGCCGCACCCACCGCCACAACCTCATCGGGATTCACATTTTGATTCGGTTCGCGATCGATCAAACTGCGAACAATTTCCTGCACCAAAGGAATCCGAGTCGAACCGCCGACCAACACAATTTCATCAATCCGAGAAGGATTCAAATTTGCATCAGCCAAAGCTTGTTTCACCGGACGGCGCAGCCGCTGCACCAAATCGCTGCACAGCCCTTCAAATTGACCGCGAGTCAGTCGCGTTTCCAAATGCAAAGGCCCATCTTCATTCGCATCGATAAACGGCAAATTAATCTCGGTAATCCCGACTCCCGAAAGCTCAATCTTAGCTTTTTCTGCCGCTTCGATCAACCGCTGCAAAGCTTGGCGGTTTTTTCGCAAATCCACGCCTTCTTTTTCTAAAAATTGTTGTGCCAACCAATCAACAATTTTGGAGTCAAAATCATTGCCGCCCAATTGAGTATCGCCGCTAGTTGCTTTGACTTCAAATACTCCGTCTCCCACGTCTAAGATAGATACATCAAAAGTACCGCCGCCCAAATCAAAAACTAAGATTGTTTGACTTTCTCTTCTTTCCAAACCGTAGGCCAAAGAAGCCGCCGTCGGTTCATTTAAAATCCGCTTGACATCAAGTCCGGCAATTCTGCCAGCATCCCGCGTCGCCTGTCGCTGGGAGTCGTTGAAATAAGCGGGAACAGTGATTACAGCCCCCGTGACTTCTTGTCCGAGATAGCGGCTGGCTTCGTCGGCTAACTTCCGCAACACCATCGCCGCAATTTCCTCTGGGGCAAAATCTTTTTTCAGGCGAGGGCATTTGATTTTGATGTTTCCGTTGTCGTCGCGGCGAGTTGTGTAAGGGACGCGCTTTGCTTCTGGAGTCAGTTCGGTATATTTGCGTCCGATGTACCGTTTGACAGCGTAAAAGGTGTTTTGCGGGTTGAGAACAGTTTGGCGTCTGGCCATCTGTCCGACAAGGCGTTCTCCTTCTTTTGTGAAAGCAACCACCGAAGGAGTTGTCCGCATCCCTTCTGCGTTGGCAATCACAACCGGTTTGCCGCCTTCCATGACGGCTACTACTGAGTTTGTCGTTCCGAGGTCAATGCCAACTACTTTTCCCATACGTCCGTTGTCTCCTGTGGCGTTGTGTGTAGCTTTTTAAATATAAGCGTTAAGTACGATCGCATTTATTGTACCTTGTCGAGCCACGGGGCTGCGGGCGGTTCTCTCACTCGTGGCTGAGGCTGCGATGAGACGGGGGCGCGGCGGGTTGCAGGTGGGTGTAGGTTGGGTTGGCGCTCTCCGGCAGCTTTGTCGAATCAGCATTATGTGTTGGGTTGGGTTTCAAGGGCCCAACCCAGGCTCTTTAAACTAGAATAAAAAGTAAATTTAACGGGTTAATTATTAATTATGCAAAGTATTAAAGTGCGATCGCGCGTTGGTTCCGACGGAATGCTGCATTTGCAAATCCCCGTTGGTATCAAAGATACAGAGTTGGAAGTTATTGTAGTTTTCCAGCCCATAACACCAGCAACTGAGGCTAAAACCCCGGAAGATTTAGGCTGGCCCCCCGGTTTTTTTGAGAGAACTTTCGGTTGCTTTCAGGATGAACCTTGAGTGCGGGGAGAACAAGGGGAATTTGAGGAACGGGAGGAATTGCTATGATTTATATTTCGGTAGGGTGCTTGTGGCGCACCTTACAACAACTATGAAACTATGAAATGAAACTATGAAATCGATCGCCTACAATCAAAATCAAAAGCTCGCTTTCAACAATGACTGCAATCAAAATAACACCATGAAATTCTCCCTAGATGTAGAAAACAATCCCACAGGCTGGCCAGACCATACTCAACTACCGGAATCTGACGGTACTTTTGTGAAAAACTTTCAAGAACATCCCCAAAGCATCTTACTAACCGATTCAATTACTCCCGTTTTAGAAAGAATTCACGCTGACGGGAACTATTGCATCGGTCAAGACAGCGGCATTTATTGGCGATTGACTGACCCATTAGAAAAAGGTGCAGAAGCGCCAGACTGGTTTTATGTCCCCAATGTGCCGCCAACTATTGACGGTCAATTGCGCCGTTCTTACGTGATGTGGCAAGAATTTGTAGCGCCGTTAATTGTGTTAGAATTTGTATCTGGCAATGGTGCCGAAGAACGGGACAGAACGCCTTTATTGCGATCGGGAAAACAGGAAACTAAGCCGGGTAAATTCTGGATTTATGAAAATGTGATCCGTCCGGCATTTTACGGAATTTATGAAGTGACTAAGGCGAGTGTTGAAGTTTACCATTTAGTAGATAATAGCTATCATTTAGTCCAGGCAAACGATCGCGGCCATTATCCGATCGCACCGTTAGGGGTGGAATTGGGAATTTGGCAAGGAATGTATCAAAATGCTGAGTTACCTTGGCTTCGCTGGTGGGACAGTCAAGGTAATCTGTTGTTATCGGGTTCTGAAAGAGCCGATCGCGCCGAACAAGAATTAGAGCAATTACGCGCTCAACTGCGATCGGCTGGAATTGAACCGGAATTGTGAATTGTCTGCAAGGGCGATCGCCCCCATCAGAGCGCGGCGATCGCACCTAAAAACTTTACAATGGCGATCGGGAACAGCGATCGCTCCTATTGAAGTTAAAATTTAACAAAAGCTCAAAACAAATATATGGGACTCTTTGACAAAATTCGCGGCGAATTTATCGATATCATCCAATGGTTAGACAACACCAACGATACCATTGCCTATCGATTCGAGCGCCACCAAAACGAAATTAAACAAGGTGCTAAACTAACTGTACGACCAGGACAAATAGCAGTCTTTGTCAGCGAAGGCCAAGTTGCCGATGTCTTCGATCCTGGAATGCACGAACTGTACACCCGCAACTTACCCGTTCTGAGCACCTTAAAAGGTTGGCCCTACGGTTTCAACTCTCCCTTCAAAGCAGAAGTTTACTTTTTTAACACCAAGATATTTACCAACCTGAAATGGGGAACCGCTAACCCTGTAATTATCCGCGATCCAGAACTCGGCCCAGTGCGAATGCGGGCTTTTGGAACCTACAACATTAAAGTTTCCCATCCCGAACAACTTTTAAAACAATTAATCAGCACAGACGGACTATTTCAAGTAGATGAAATTAGCGAACAACTCCGCAATACAATAGTCAGCGCCTTTGCCAATTGGGTTGGCAATTCCCGCGTTCCCTTGCTGGACTTTGCAGCCAACTACACGCAAATGGGCGAACAAATACGCATTGCCCTACAGCCAAATATCCAGCAGTTCGGGTTAGAATTAACTCAGATATTAATTGAAAATATCTCGATGCCGCCGGAAGTGGAAGCAGCACTCGACAAACGAGCCTCGATCGGACTTCTGGGAAATATGCAGCAATATACCCAATATCAAGCTGCTAATGCTATAGAAGCATCAGCAAATAACCCCAGCGGCGGCAATCAAGCATTAGAATTAGGCATGGGAATGGCAATGGGTCAGCAAATGACAAATATGATGCAGCCGCCAGCATCGCAAACACCGCCGCCGCCCCCCCCACCAACACAAACTCAGTGGTATATTGCCCAAAACGGTCAACAATTAGGCCCTTTTGGATTGGAGCAACTTTTGCAAAATGGTTTGACACATCAGGTAATGGTTTGGCGGGCGGGTTTTGATGGCTGGAAATTAGCATCGCAAGTACCGGAATTAGCATCTTTGTTGGCGACAGTACCGCCGCCTCCCCCAACCGCAGCAGCCTAAAATTTTGCATTTTTAGTTAATTGGTAATTGGTAATTAGAATACTTTCCCGATTACCAATTACCAATTACATCACCAATAAACTATTATGAATACTTCTGAACCTGCTGTTAAACGTTTTCCCTGTCCTAGCTGCGGCGCTTATTTAGAGTTCAACCCCCAAGCAGGAAAACTCAAGTGCGGTTACTGCGGCTGGGAAGATGCAATTCCCCAAACTGCGGAAGAAGTAAAGGAAAATTCCTACGAACAATATCTAAAAATCGATCGCACGGCGCTGACAACTTTATCCACAACAGCCCTGGAAGTAAAATGTAATGATTGCGGAGCAAGTATTACTTTTGAACCGCCGAAAGTAGCGGGTAGATGCCCGTTTTGTGCTTCTCCAATTGTGACGCAACCTGTAAAAGCCAGCCCTAGGGTGCAACCAGAGGGAATTATACCCTTTGAAGTTACTGATAAACAAGCCAGAGAAAGCATTCAGAAGTGGCTCAGCAAGCGCTGGTTTGCTCCTTCTGCTTTGAAATCTCTGGCGCAACCGGAGAAAATTCAAGGGGTTTATTTGCCGTTTTGGACTTACGACTGTTATACGGTGAGTTACTATAAGGGCGATCGCGGAGAACACTACTACATAACTGAGAGTTATACAGAAACAAATGCTAACGGTGAAACTGAAACTAAAACTCGCCAAGTCCAACATACCAGGTGGTGGCCTGCTTCTGGCAGAGTCGATCGCACTTTTGACGATATTCTGATTCCGGCGACAACTTCAGTCGATCGCCCGCGTCTGGATGCACTAGAACCTTGGCATCTCAAGGAGTCATTGCGCCCTTACAATTCATCTTATTTAGCTGGGTTTGAAGCACAGCGATCGCAAGTTTCTCTCCCTCTAGGATTTGACTCTGCTAAAAATATCATGGCGGGTGCTATTCACTGGGATGTTTGTAGACATATCGGCGGCGACGAGCAGCGGGTTCACAGCATTTCTACAGATTACAATGCTATCACTTTTAAGCATATTTTGCTACCAGTGTGGATGTGTGCCTATCGCTATCAAAACAAGCAATATCAAGTAATAGTTAATGCTCGCACCGCCGAAGTTCAAGGCGAACGTCCCTACAGTGTTTGGAAGATTACTGCTGCTGTTGTTAGCGGTATCGTGTTTGCAGGTGCGATGTACCTATTGTTTAGTGGTAATTGGAGATATCTCCCTATTCCCGGCCTACCCGATCCCGAATCCCAACCAACTTCCTTTGTGGGCGATCGCGCAAGATTGTCGGAAAAACCCGGTTTTTGAGTTGTGGTGGCGCGGCCTAG